>CADCVT010000339.1 GCA_902806215.1 uncultured Solirubrobacteraceae bacterium
ACAACGTCGATCTGGCCCCTCCGTCACGCTACATGCAGTTCTTCAACGGCAACGTTCCCGGGGTCAACTGCAGTGCTCCAGGCGATCCTCACAGGTACTGCGACGGCACCGAACAGCAGATCAGTCCGGGCAACTGCCCTGGTGGTGCTCCCGCTCACCCGAACGTACGGCCATGGGTCCCGGGCGGGGAGGTCGCAACGCCGCTGTACACGATCCCCGCCCGCGCGATCGTTCGTTGGCGCTACGTGACCCTCGACGGACGCTTCATCGCGGTCAGGTACCCGGGGCCGTCGAGACCCTATGGCCAGGATTGGTGGTTCATCCCCCGGCACTGCATCCACGAAAGCGGTCTCCATCCGCGGTATGCGCCAGAGGGGTAGGCGGCGCGAATGTCCACGCACAGCGTCATCCCGGCGGCGGCAAGAACCGGCGTGCGTCGTGTGCTCTGCTTGCTCCTGGTCGGGATCGTCGCGGTCTCACATCCGGACACGGCTGATCGGAGCGCTGCCGCCGCGCCGGACGCGACGCGCGCGGGTAATGCGCGCCTGGAGGTCCGGCAGCGGCCGTACGCCCAGGTGACGACGCTCACGTTGCGCCGGGGGGCGGGCCGGGATCTGCTCGTGGCGAAGGTGGCCAGTCGCCGGTCCGGCACCCCGGCCCTTGTGCGTCTGACCTCGTGCCTGCCGGAGCGGCGTACAGCCAGCGCGTGCACGACCCAGGATCGGCGGGTCGCGCTGAGCACCGCGGCCCGCTCGTCGGGCGCGGGCTTGCGGTATCGGGTCCCGGGCGCACGCGCGCACCTGACGCTCTCGGTTCTACGTCCCGGCAGCCGCAGGCTCCGACGCTCCGAGCAGCTGCTTGCCCGCCTGACCCTTCCGGCCGCCGCATGGGACGCCGGCGCGCGAGACCTCGTCTACGGCTTGACCCAGCACGACCGCTCTGCCGATGCCACGAAGGTTCTCGTCGAGGTCCGCCGGTCACCCGGAGGCGGTGACGTCGACCTGACGCTGGCGCTCATGGCGAGCACGCCCGGCGGGGCCCTCCAGATCGCGACCGAGGCCGCCTCGTGCGCGACCACCTCGAGGTCGTGCCGGGTGGCGTGGCGCGGCGGCTTCCGGCTCGCGGGCGCCAACGGCTTCTCGTCCGAGCGTGCTCGGGCGAGGGTGTCGACGGGCTCGACGCCGGGCACGATCGTGTACCGGGCTACGAGCTGTCCGGAAGACACCACGTTGCGTTGTCCCGCCAGCGCGGCGCGTCCGACGCTCCTACGCGTGAGGCTGCCCTACAACGGGTCCTGAGAAGGGACGGCGTCAGCCGCTGTCGGCGATGCTGTCGTAGGCTCTCGGCGCCATGGTCCGTTACGAGCGCTCTGGCGCTGCCGCCGTTCTCACGATCGACCGTCCCGAGCGTCGCAACGCGGTCGATGGGCCGACCGCGGAGGAGCTGAAGAAGGGCTACGAGCGCTTCGTCGCCGACGAGGACGCGCGCGTGCTCGTCGTCACCGGCTCGGGCGACCAGGCGTTCTGCGCGGGCGCCGACCTCAAGGCGCTCGACACGCTCGCCCCGCGCCTGGCCGACCCGCACGGCCCCCTCGGCTTCAGCCGCCTCACGTCGCTGCGGCCGACGATCGCCGCCATCGGCGGCTGGTGCCTCGCCGGCGGGCTCGAGCTCGCGCTGTGGTGCGACCTGCGGATCGCGTCGCCCGACGCGCGGCTCGGCTTCCCCGAGCGCCGGTGGGGCGTCCCGCTCATCGACGGCGGCACCCAGCGGCTCCCGCGGATCGTCGGCCTCGGCCGTGCGATGGACCTCATCCTCACCGGCCGGATCATCGAGGCCGAGGAGGCCCTGGCCATGGGGATGCTCACCGAGATCGTCGAGCCCGGCCGCCACCTCGAGCGCGCGCTCGAGTACGCGGAGGCGCTCGCGAGCTTCCCGCAGGAGACGATGCTCGCCGACCGCGCCGCCGCGCTGCAGTCGTTCGGCCACCCGCTCGACGCCGGCCTGGCCATCGAGGCGGCAGCCGGGCTTCCCACGCTCCAGGTCGCCCAGGCGGGCGCCGCGCGGTTCGCCGGCGGCGAGGGCCGCGGCGGGCACGGCGCGGGCGTCTGACCGCCGCGCCGGGAGGCGTAGCCGTCGAGACCGCTTCACCTATAGGTTTCCCGCTGGAACTTCAGGAGAGGGAGCTGGCTTGACCTATTTCGTGACGGGCGCGACCGGATTCATCGGACGTCATCTCGTCGAGCGCCTGCTCGAGCGCGACGGCGACATCCACGTGCTGGTCCGCGAGGGGTCGACGGAGAAGCTCGACGCGCTCATCGAGCGGTGGGGACCAGAGGCGAAGGACCGGATCAAGCCCGTCGTCGGCGACCTCGCCGAGCCGAACCTCGGCGTCGACCCGAGCGCGCTCAAGGGCAAGGTCGACCACTTCTTCCACCTCGCGGCGATCTACGACATGACCGCGGGCGACGAGGTCAACGAGCGCCTCAACGTCACCGGGACCAGGAACGCCGTCGACCTGGCCAACGCCGTCGAGGCGGGGATCCTCCACCACACCTCGTCGATCGCCGCCGCCGGCAACTTCAAGGGCCTGTTCCGCGAGGACCACTTCGACGAGGGCCAGGAGCTCCCGAGCGCCTACCACCGCACGAAGTTCGAGTCCGAGAAGATCGCACGCAACGCGTCGACCGTTCCGTGGCGCGTGTACCGCCCCGCGATCGTCGTCGGTCACTCCGAGACCGGCGAGATGGACAAGATCGACGGCCCGTACTACTTCTTCAAGCTCATCCAGAAGCTGCGCGGCTGGCTGCCCGAGTGGTTCCCGCTCGCCGGCCCGGAGCTCGGCTGGACCAACGTGGTCCCGGTCGACTTCGTCGCCAAGGCGATGGACCACATCGCGCATCAGCCCGACCTCGACGGCCAGGCGTTCCACCTCGTCAACCCGCGGCGCCAGCGCTCGGGCGAGGTGCTCAACATCTTCAGCGAGGCGGCCCACGCCCCGCAGATGCAGCTGCGCGTCGACAAGCGGATCATCGAGGCGCTGCCCAAGGGCGTCCTCGGCCTGGCGATGCAGGCGCCGCCGGTCAAGAACGTCCGCCGGACGCTGCTCGCCGACTTCGGGATCCCCGAGGAGGTCATCGACCACGTCGGCCTGCGCCCGGACTTCGACACCCGCGACACCGAGCGTGCGCTCAAGGGCTCGGACATCGCCGTCCCCGAGCTCGAGGACTACGCCTACCGGCTGTGGGACTACTGGGAGCGCAACCTCGACCCGGACCTCTTCAAGGACCGCTCGTTCGAGGGCGCGGTCAACGGCAAGCGCGTCGTCATCACCGGCGCGTCGTCGGGCATCGGCGAGGCCGCCGCGATGAAGATCGCGGCCGCCGGTGGCATCCCGCTGCTCGTCGCCCGCGGCGTCGAGGAGCTCGAGGAGCTCAAGAAGAAGATCGAGGACGCCGGCGGCACGGCGTACGTCTACTCGGCCGACCTCTCGGACTACGAGTCGATCGATGCGCTCGTCGAGACGATCCGCGACGAGCATCCCGTCGTCGACATCCTCGTCAACAACGCGGGCCGCTCGATCCGCCGCTCGATCGCGCTGAGCCACGATCGCTTCCACGACTTCGAGCGGACGATGCAGCTGAACTACTTCGGCGCGATCCGGCTCACGATGGGGCTGCTCCCGCACATGCGCGAGCGCAAGTCCGGCCACATCATCCAGATCTCGTCGATCGGCGCGCAGACGAACCCGCCGCGCTTCAGCGCGTACGTGGCGTCGAAGGCGGCGCTCGACGCGTGGACGCGCGTGGTCGGGTCGGAGACGATCGGCGACAACGTCCACTTCACGACGATCCACATGCAGCTCGTGAAGACGCCGATGATCGCGCCGACGAAGATCTACGACGCGTTCCCGACGCTCACGCCCGACGAGGCCGGCGACCTCATCTGCGAGGCGATCCGCGCCAAGCCGAAGACGATCAACACCCGCATCGGCACGTTCGGCGAGGTGCTCTACGCGCTCGCGCCGAAGGCGATGGACCAGATCCTCCACACCGCGTACAAGGTGTTCCCCGACAGTGCCGCCGCGTCCGGAAAGAAGGACCCGGACGAGAAGGCCTCGATGGAGCAGATCGCGATGGCGAACCTGATGAAGGGCGTGCACTGGTAGCCGGGGAGGCCGACCGGGCCCGTGCGCGCAAGCTGCTGCGCTGGGTGGCGATCGTCGCGATCGTCGACACGGCGCTGCTCGTGCCGCTGGTCATCGCGTCGCTGTCGGACGCCGAGGGCCTCGTCGCGATCCTCGGGCCGCTGCACGGCATCGGCTTCCTCGCCGAGCTCTACCTCGCGTTCCGCGGGGTGACCGACCGCTTCTGGGGCTGGTGGTTCCCGGCGATCGTGATCGTGACGCTGGGGCCGCTGGGTGCGCTCATCGGGCACCGCAGGCTGTCGCCGCAGCTCGCCGATCCGGCCTAGGCGATCGCGCGGCCGGCGAGGTAGCCGGCGCTCGCCGCGGCGAGGCCGACGCCGACCGAGGCGCCGACGTAGAGCGCCGCCAGCCCGGGCCGGCCGCCATCGGTCTCGAGGACCGCCTGGACGGTGAACGTCGAGAACGTCGTGAAGCCGCCGAGGAACCCGATGCCGACGGCGTCGCGCGCCTCGCTCGACCAGTCGCGCCCGAGGTGGACGAGCAGCCCGACCGCGAACGAGCCGGCGACGTTCACCGCGAACGTCGCCCACAGCGACGGCGTCAGCTGCCCGATCCCGTAGCGGGCGAGCACGCCGGCGGCACCGGCGACGGCGATCAGGAGGACGGCCACGGCCGCGCATCCTGACGACCGCCCCGGAACGAAAGAGGGCCCGGCTTCCGCCGGGCCCTCGAGGACTTCGTGGTGCTACGTGCCGACTAGGCGGACGGGTCGTCCGCGCTCGCCGAGATGTCCACGCAGGACAGGCCCACGCGGAAGGTCTCGCCGTCGCCGATCGGAACCGTGGCGGCGACGAACGTGTTGAACTTGTCCGCGTCCGCACCGGACGTCTTGAGCCCGAACGGGAAACCGGCGTTCGCCGGCGTCGTGCTGGTCTGCGCCGACTTCTCGGCGACCGGCTGGAACGGCTGGCCACCGAACGTCGGGTTGGGGGCGGTCGTGGCCTGGTCACCCGCCTGGTTGGTGACGGTGACCCGGCAGTGTGCGGCCGGCAGCGTGGCACCCGTGCCGTCGCTCTCGGCGCTGCGCACGCCGTACAGCACGGCGACGGGGGCGGCGCCGGGGCCGTCCTTGACGAACTCCTGCGTCGTCTGAGCCTGCTGGACCGCGTCAGGGATGTCCGGCGTCACGACGAACGAACCCGGCTGCGCGATGGGCGGCGTGTCCGCTCCCGTCACGAGCACGACCTGGCCGAAGCCGTACTCGGTCGACTTCAGTGCGGTTCCGACCCGGGCGAACCCGGCCTCGGTACCGGTCTTCAGCGCGACGAGCCCGGCGCCCGCAGCCTCGAGACCGGTCTTCAGAGCGGTCAGAGCCGGCGGAACCTCCGCGCCCAGCTTCTGGACGGCGGTGATGAGCTGCGGGGCGGCGCCGAGCAGCAGGTTGACGCCGCCCTCAGCGGTCTGCAGGCGCTTGGCGACCGCGCCGAGATCCACCGTGACCTTGCGGATGCGGCGATTCGCGGTGCTGACCGAGCGGCGCGTCGACTTCAGCTGCTTGCGAGCGGTGTTCAGACGCTTGTTGATCGTCTTCGTCGACGGCGTGCTGGCCGCGGCGTTCGCCTCGGCGGTGTCGGCCATCGCCGACGGAGCGCCGGCGAGACCGACGGTGAGGCATGCGGCGACCGTGGCGACCGCTGCCCGAGAGACCTTCATATGCGGGACTTCCTCCTACCCAGGGGACAGACCTGAGCGACGCTACACCTACCGGTGACTCAGAATCAAGGTCTGTCGAAAGAACCTTGTCTACTCGACGGTGTACGGACCGAACGCGGACCGAACCGCCTGCTGGTTCGAGGCCTTGTCGATCGGCAGCGGCGCGGGCGGCTTCTCCCGCACGAGCCGGACGAGCGCGGCGTGCCGCGCCTCGATCTGCGCGATGCTCGCGAACGCCGCGACGAAGTCCTCGGACTCGAACTGCGGGGCCGCGCCGTTGTAGCCGCTGACGCCGGTGTCCTCGAGCGTGTTGGCGAGCTTCAGGAACGCGGCCTCGCTCGCCATCGCCGACCCGAAGTCCAGGCGCGGGCGGTCGTTCGGCTTGCCGCCGGCGTCGGTGATCGTCCCGCGCAGCGCGTCGACGTGCTCGACCTCCTGGTCGCGCAGGTGCTCGACGACGCGCTTGGTGTCGGCGGACAGGTCGGGCACCGCCTTGAGCGCCTCGCGGTACAGGCCCGCGGAGACGTACTCCATCGTCAGCGCGAACTGAAGCACCGAGAGGTCGTCGCGCGCGTCGCCGAACGCACGCGGCGCGGTGAGCCCGGCGCCGACGAGCGCGAGGAACGAGGCGCGGGTGACGCGAAGCTCCCTCATGACCGCACCGTGTAGCGCTGCAGCTCGCGGCGGACGTCGGCCATCGTCATCGGCTCGGCGAACGCACCGGTGGGCAGCGCGCCTCCGAGGTCGCCGGTGCCGAGCGAGAACCCGCGCCCGGCGAGCCGGTTGACCGCCGCCGCCTGGCGTCCCTCGACGGAGTGGATCCCCAACATCGCGGCGAGCAGGTTGCGGTCCTGGATGCGGTTGAGCTGGCCGAGGTACGCGGCTGCGGAGAGGTTCTCGAGCGTGGCCCCGGTGGCCACGACCTCCTTGGCGCCCGCGGCGAACACCGAGCCGAAGTCGGTCTTCACCGCCTCGCCCCCGTCGCCCTCCAGGCGCCGTGTCCAGCCCTCCATCGACTCGAGGTGACGGCGCTCGTTGCGGGCGATCGCCTCCGCCAGCGCCCCGGCACCGAGGTCGTCGAGGACCCCGCGCTCGCTGACCTGCTCCCAGAACGCCACCTCGACGCGCTCGACGCGCAGCACGAAGCGGACGATCTCGAGGTCGGCGGCAGCTCGGGCCTCCCGCGCCTCCTTGTCGTCGTCGTCGCCGCCGCAGCCCGAAGCGACCGCCGTTGCGGTCGCGGCTGCGCCCAGCGCGAGGAATGCCTTCCGGGAATGCACGTCGGAGATTGTGGCGACCGGGCCGGACCGAGGGCGTCAGCCCGCGTTCGTCAGCGCCTCGGCCGCCCGGGCGGCGTGCCCGATCATGAGCTCGCGATGGACGGAGCGCGGCTCCTCGCCCGGCGTCCGCCGGTCCCAGGAGCCGTCGTTGCACAGGTCCCACGCGTTCGTGTCGTCGTCGAGCGACCGGTCGAGCACGTCGCTGAGGTCGCGCACGAGATCGGGGTGCTCCACCGGGACGACCAGCTCCACGCGCGTGTCGAGGTTGCGCGGCATGAGGTCGGCGGAGCCGATGAAGATCCGCGTTTCGTCGTCGCGCTCGAACGCGTAGATGCGGGAGTGCTCGAGGAAGCGCCCGACCACCGACGTGACCCGCACGTTGTCGGAGACCCCCTCGACGCCGGGCCGCAGGCAGCAGATGCCGCGGATGTTCAGGTCGACCTCCACTCCGGCCTGCGAGGCGCGGTACAGCGCGCGGATGCAGCGGCCGTCGACGAGCGAGTTCATCTTCATGCGGATGCGCCCGCTCCCGCCCGCCTCGACGGCGGTGACCGTCTTCTCGATCTCGTGGATGATCCCGTCGCGCAGGTGCGTCGGCGCCACGAGCGCCTTGCGGTACGCCCGCGGCCGGGCGTAGCCGGTGAGGAAGTTGAAGAGGTCGGCGATGTCAGAGCCGAGCTCCTCGTCGCACGTGAACAGGCCGAAGTCCGTGTAGAGCCGTGCGGTCTTCGGGTGGTAGTTGCCGGTCCCGATGTGGACGTAGTTGCGCACGCCGTCGCCCTCGCGGCGCACGACGAGGACGCACTTCGTGTGGGTCTTGAGCGCCGGGTGGCCGTAGACGACGTGCACGCCGGACTGCTCGAGCGCCTTGGCCCACGTGATGTTCGCCTGCTCGTCGAAGCGCGCCTTGAGCTCCACGAGGCAGACCGCCTGCTTGCCGCGGTCGGTCGCCTTGATGAGCGCCGGCACGAGCGGGCTGTCGTCGCTCGTGCGGTAGATCGTGAGCTTGATCGCCAGGACGTCGGGGTCGGAGACCGCCTGCTCGACGAACCGCTCGACCGAGCTGTTGAACGAGTCGTAGGGATGATGGACGAGCACGTCGCTCTCGCGGATCGTCGCGAGCAGGTTGGCTTCGTCGTCGTCGCCCTGCAGCCGCGGCTGCGTCACCGGCGTCCACGGCGGGTCGCGCAGCTCGGCGAACCCGCGCAGGCCGTAGATCTGCATGAGGTCCCCGGCGTCGAGCAGGCCCTCGACCTCGTAGACCTGGATCTCCTCGGCGCGCAGCGCGTCGACGAGCCGCTCGCGCAGCTCGTGCGGCATCCCGGTCGCGAACTCGAGCCGGACGACCTCGCCGAAGCGGCGGCGGCGCAGCTCGTTCTCGACCGCCTCGAGCAGGTCGTCGGCCTCGTCGGAGATGTCGAGATCGGCGTCGCGGGTCACGCGGAAGTAGCCGTGGTCGAGGATCTCCATTCCCGGGAACAGCGACTCGAGGTTGTGGGCGATGACCTCCTCGAGCGCCACGAACCGGTGCCGGTCCTCCCCCGCCTCCACGAACCGCGGCAGCATCTCCCGCGGCACCTTCAGCCGCGCGAACGTGCGCTGCTGGTTCTGCGGGTCGCGCAGCAGCACACCGAGCGACAGCGACAGGTTCGAGATGTACGGGAACGGCCGTCCGTTGCCGACCGCGAGCGGCGTCAGCACGGGGAAGATCTGGCGCGCGAAGCGCTCGCGCAGCGTCTCCTTCTCCTCGTCGGAGAGGTCCTCGTAGGTGACGACCTCGATGCCGTGCTTGGCCATGGCGGGCCGCAGGTCGTCGCGGATGCAGACGTTCAGGCGGTGGTCGAACTCGAGGACGCGGCGGCGGATCTCCTTGAGGACCTCGACCGGCCGGCGGCCGTCGGCCCCGGGCTCGGTCAGCCCGGCGTCGACCTGGTCGTGGACGCCCGCGACGCGGATCATGAAGAACTCGTCGAGGTTCGAGGTGTAGATCGCCGCGAACTTCACGCGCTCGAGCAGCGGGACGCGGTCGTCCTCGGCGAGCTCGAGCACGCGCGCGTTGAAGTCGAGCCACGACAGCTCGCGGTTGAAGTACAGCCGCGAGGAGCGCAGATCGGGTGCGTTGCTGGCGAGCTCGGTCTCGGCGGTCATGCCGCGACCTCCTGATCGAGGGCGATGCGTTCGGAGATCGCGTACTCCAGGCGCGCGCGGAAGCCCTCGCGCTCGAGTTCGGTCCAGAACGCGAGGAAGTCCTTGAACAGCTGCTCGCGACGGGCGAGGGTGCGCACGATCAGCAGCTCGAGCCCGCGGTAGTCGTCACCGTAGGCCGGCTCGCCGCCTTCGACGACCGCACGGATGTCCGCGACGCGCAGCTCCTCGACGACCACCTCGACGCGCGGGACGAGCACGTCGCAGTCGTGGATCTCGCCGAGCAGGTCCTGCAGCTCCTTCGTCCGCTTGCCCGCCTCGCGGGCGTACGGGCCGAACAGCTCGCCGGTCACCTCGAGCACGTAGCGCAGGCGCTTGGCGGCGATGCGCATGTCGTGCAGCGCCTCGACCTCGGCGACGTCGAACACCGTCGGCGTGAACGCGCACACCTCGTCGAGGCGTACGGCGACGATCCGCTCGGCGTTGTCGCCCAGGGTGCCGCCCGCGTCGATCCCCTTGACCCGGCGCGCCTTCATCCGCGTACCTCCGCCACCAGCAGCTCGAGCCGGCCCTTGAGGTCGGTGTTCTCCGCGTGGTCGAGCGCTCTCTGGAGCGTCTCGTTGCCGTAGGTCTGCTCCTCGCGCACGCGGTCGATCAGCGCGTCGACGCCCTCGCGCTGGGCCAGCGCCTCGAGCTGCACGTCGGGGTCGCGGCGGGCGCCGAGCGCGTCGGCGAGCGCCTTGACCTCCTTGAGCACCTCGTGGTGGCGCTTGGCGGGGAAGGCGGGAGCGAAGATCTCCAGGACGGCGCGCAGGCGGCGCGTGGCGACGCGCATCGCGTGCACGCGCTCGATGTCGCTCGTGTCGAGGACGTCGCGGCTGTGCTCCCACAGCTCGCCGGCGCGCACCGCGACGGTGGTCGCGGCCGCCTCGGCGAAGGGCATGTCGGGACGGAGGGGGATGTCTGCGGCCTTGGCCATCGCTCAGACGCCTACCCCTTCGGGCGAAAGTTGTTCCAGGAGAACGCCTTCGCGCAGTCCGCCCCGCGCGATCTGCAGCGGCGCGCCCAGGGTCGACGAGGCGGCGTCGAGCAGCAGGATCCCCGCCGGGAGCAGGCGGACGCGCTCGGCGTGCAGCTCGAAGCGACGGGCGACCGCGCCGGCGGGCTCGGCCGACAGGACCCGGATCGCCCGGTGCATCGTCTCGTGGTCGAGGACGGCTCCGACCAGGCGACGCAGCGACGTGGCGCTGCCTCCGACCGCGTACGCGACCCGCGGCCGCGGGCAGTCGAGGCCCTCGAAGACGCCCTCGGCGTGCAGCCGGACGCGCTCGAGCTCGGCGGCCGTCGGCGGGTCCGAGCGCAGGTAGGCGTCGGCCAGGAACGCGCTGCCGACCCGGAACGACTCGGCCCACGCGACGCCGTCGGCCAGCGTCCCGCACACGATCTCGGTCGATCCTCCGCCCACGTCGACGACGCCGACGTCGCCCGGCGGCAGGTGCTCGAGCGTCTGCGTGGCGCCGAGGAAGGCGTAGCGCGCCTCCTCGTCGCCGCCGAGCACGTCGACCTCGACGCCGGCACGCTTGCGGATCGCCTTGAGGAGCTCGTCGCGGTTGTCGGCCTGGCGGACGGCGTGCGTGCCGACCGCGCGGATGCTCGTCCCGCAGCCGCATTCCCGCGCAAGGCGCACCTGCGTGGCCACCGCCTCGGCGCCCTCCTTGATCTTGCGCTTGGGCACCTCGCCCTTGGCGGACCCGAGCTTCGTGAAGACCCGCTGCTGCATGACCTCCTGCAGCTGCCCGTCCTGAGCGCGCGCCACGAGCAGCCGGGTCGTGTTGGACCCGATGTCGATGCACGCAGAGAGCACATGCGTACTGTACGGGCGGTGTCCCAGCCGGCGATCCTCGTCCGCGATCTCCACAAGTCCTACACGGGGGTCGAGGCCGTGCGCGGGATCGACTTCGAGGTCGCCCGCGGCGAGGTCTTCGGCCTCCTCGGGCCCAACGGCGCGGGCAAGACCACGACCGTCGAGATCCTGGAGGGCTACCGCGAGCGCACGAGCGGGATCGTGTCGGTCCTGGGCCACGATCCGGGCCGCCGGCCGCGCGAGCTGCGCCGCCGCGTAGGGATCGTCCTGCAGGACGGCGGGATCTACCGCCACCTCTCGGTCCGCGAGCTGGTCTCCCACTGGGCCTCGCTGTATCCGGCCCCGCGCGACGTCGAGGAGGTCATCGCGCTGGCGGGCCTCGAGGCGTCCGTCGACGTGCGCTCGGGCCGGCTGTCGGGCGGCCAGCGGCGGCGGCTGGACCTCGCCCTGGCGCTCGTCGGCGACCCCGAGCTGATCTTCCTCGACGAGCCCACGACGGGCTTCGACCCGGAGGCGCGCCGGGCGGCCTGGGGGACGATCCGGTCGCTGGCCGACCTCGGCAAGACCGTCCTGCTGACCACGCACTACCTCGACGAGGCGCAGGCGCTGTGCGACCGCGTCGCGATCGTCAAGGACGGGCGGATCCTCGCCACCGGCGCGCCGGCCG
>CADCVT010000340.1 GCA_902806215.1 uncultured Solirubrobacteraceae bacterium
AAGCGGCGCGGACACCCGGCGGGCGCAGACGCACTCACGCAGCCGGCCTACGAGCTCGAGCACGCTGCCGCGTTCCTCGCCGAGCTCACCTGGGGCGCTCGGCCGCGCTCGGAAGCCACCCACCGGGCGCGAGCCGAGTGGCTTGACCAGCAGATCGCGACAACGCGTGGCTGGGAGGACTCGTACGTGAGCGCGCACGCGTTCGCCGTGCATGAACTGACCGGGGTCTATGACTCTGCGACGGGAGGCTCCTTCGGCACGATGCTCGGCTTCATCGCAACGCACCCGCCGCACGAGCGCGCGACGCTGCAAGCATCGAAGGTCGCAACGCTGGTCTCCGACGCGCTCGGCCCGCGCGCGCGGGTGGCACTGCTCGACAACTTCTTGCTTCTACTCGGTCCGGATGACAACCAGCGGAACATCCGGTTCCCGCGGGCGCGCGACACCGCGCTGGTGCTGCTGCTCCTCGACGCCGACGACAGCCATGACGCGTTCGGCGAGGAGGTGACGAGTGCCCCTGCACATCACGCACGGGCCACGATCGCTGAGATCGTCGGCGACACCGAGGACGCTGCCGCTGCCGAAGCGGCTGACCGCGGGTCGCGGTACGAACACGCCGCGGACACTGACGCTATCTCCGACGCTCTCGACGTCATCCGCGAAGCGGCCGCCGCGGAAGACTTCGACCAGGCGTCGGCCCTGTTGCACGACCTTGCGATCCGGGACCCGGAGTCGGCGCCAGTCGCCGTCGCCCCCACGCTCGAGGACGACGAGGACGGTGATGCGTGCTTCACCGTTCTGTCCCCGGCGCCAGCCGCGGCTGCCGACGCCCTCGCGCGTGTCGCACCTCGCCTGCTTGACGTGGATGAGCACGGCGCTGAGCACCCCGAGGGCGAGATAGTCGAGGACGTGTACACCCCGAACTACGTGCAGGACGTCACCTGGTGCGACCGCGGAGCTCAGGTCAAGCTCGACACCAAAGGCACGATGAACCCCGCCATGAAACACACCATGGTCGCCATCCTCGTGGACGCGCTCACTCAGAACGGCGTCCCCGCCCTGATAGCCGGATCGGTTCCCGACCTTGACGGAGCCCTCGTGCGCTGGGACGGCGCGGGATCGTGAGGCGCCGACACCAAAGCTGTCAGTCGCCTGCGCGCGCTCATGAGAGCGCTCGCAAGAGGTGGTAGCGACGCGTGACTCCGAAATGAGCTCGAGTTCGGCAGCCGGGCGGGGCCGGCGCCAGGCGTCCGCCTCTCGCTACCGGACGGATTGCCGCTTAGCCGCAACCCCCGATTGCGGGTTGGAGCCCGGCCGGTGAAAGCGCCTAGAGGTGTCCGCTCGCGAGGATCACGCGGGTGGCCGCGGTGCCAAACGCGTCCCTCAGGTGCGTCCGGGCGTGCTCTTGTTCGGTGTCCATGGCAAACAGGAGCGGCGGCTTCTCCGCTCCGAGCGTTCCGGTAAGAAGGTTTCCCGAGAGGTCGTTGACGACCGCACGGACGATCTTGTGAAGCACGCGCGGGCCGTCCTCGGCGTCAAGCACTCCCGTCGCCGACCACGTCAGGCGGCCGGCCAGTCTGACGTGGTCCGAGGCGGCGACTCGCCACTCGAGCGGACTGACGTCGTCGAGTCCGAGCTCGGCGGGGTCACGGTCGAAGCGGTCGGAGCGATCAACGATCACCGTCGGCGGGTCGGTGCCCCAGGTGTCGTAGAGCAGGCAGACGGCACGAACCTCGCCGCCGTAGTCAAGCTCGCGCAGGGTCGTCAGAAGCCCCTCGCGGAGTGTCTCGATCAGCGCCTCACGCTGACGGCGAGCGCTGATGGGCTTGGCGCGGTAGTCAATCGTCGTCGAACCGTCGTGCACGCGATGCCGGACGATCTCGTCGACCTCGCCGGCCTCGTCGTAGCGGACCTCGGTTCGCATCTGCCCGTGCATCGCCTGCACATGCTCGCCGACGCTCCAGAACTCCTCCCCGATCACGACGAGCCGGCCGCGCTCGTCGTGCACGTAGCGGGCCACCATCCACGACGGGCCGTCCTCGACTTCGACCTTGTCCACGAAGCGGCCGTCCTCGAGCGTCCAGCGCTCGAGGAACTGAAGTCCGAGGTCCTCGGTCAGCGCGTATCCCGTGATGTGCTCGGGGCGGTGGTCGTAGACCACGCGATCGCCGAGGGCGACGAGTCGCCCGTGCGCATCGAGTCCCACCCGGCCGGCGCTGTCCGAGCGCGCCGGCTCACGGTTGAGCCAGCGCCAGCGACGGCCCCACAGCCGCTCCACTCCCAACGGCTCGGGAGAGGGGCACGGGTCGGCCCACCGCTTCTCAGCGACCGTCTCGAGGACCCGATCCCGCGTCCGCCGAGCCTCGGCCTCCAGCTCACCCCAACGTCCGCGGATGTCGGCGACGACCGGCGGCGTCGGCGGCTCGGGATCAGGCCCGAAGCCGACATCGGGGTTGATCACCCCTTCCAGCGCGAAGCCGCATCGGCTGCACGGCTCATAGGCCCCGTCAGCACGCAACACCAGCGTAAGCTCACCACAACCAAGACATGTACCGGTCGGCGTCTGCATTCTCGAGGCCCCTCACCGGGGAGCTTTCCCTGAAATAGCACTGATGGCCGCGAAGTACACACGCGTGCAGCCTCGCTCCGAGGGATGAGCGAACGCCAAGACCGATGGGGACCGCACTATCGCTTTGGACGAGAAGCGGTAATCGACATGCGCTGCTTCTGAGCAATCCGGGACCGCGTCGCGCGCGTGCATCGATGACGAGCCTTCGCACCGCGCCATCGTGATGGGCGTTCAGGCGCGCGCGGAGACCGGAGTGAGGAGCGTCGCGGCGAGCAGCGCGCCGGCGAGCGGCAAGAGCAGCAGGCCGATCGAGAACCCCGTGAGCACCGCGACGCCGCACAGGAGCGACGCGGCGGCAGTCGCAGCCGTCTTGGCCCGCGCGGAGTCGTGGGCGCATGCCCGGTGCAGCAGGCCCCAGACGACCAGCGATAGGACGACGGGCGTCAGCAGCACGACGCGGACGAGCACTTCAGGGTTCGCTTCAGCAACCGACTCGCCCGACGAGTACGCGGACCCGAAGAAGGCCCACGCGGTGAACGCTGCGGCCAGCGCCACGGCGCCCGCCGCCAGCCCGAAGGCGAGACGCCCCTTGCCGATGCTCGTAGCCATGCGCAGACCTTACGCGATCGAACTACTTCGTCCTCCTCCTGGTTCGAGCTACCTGCCAAGCGAACCGGCCGGTGGGAGGTCGCGGCCACCCGTCGCGCGTCGAAGGCGAAGGCGACGCCCTGACGTTCGCGCCGCCGCCGGTCTCGAGTGACGAGCTCTTTCACCGGCCCCGCTCCGACGCCGGTCTTCGCGGCGCCGGGCTTGAGCGAGAGCAGCCGGCTGCCGGTGATGGCGAGCGCCATCGGGCTCGCGAGCTCGAAGCCCGCACCTTCGGCGGCGGCCTGCGCCTTCGCCTGCTGGTGCAGCCCGAGCTGCATCGCGCCGGCGTGCGACTGCGTCCAGCCGCGAGGCCGAGCCACGAACGCCGCGACGATCTGCTCTCCGTCCTCGAGGACGGGCGAGCGCCTTCCCTGATCTTCTCTTGCTGCGCGGTCAGCCCCCTGACGGCGCGAGCTCGAAGACGACTGTCACGCTGGCCTCGACGCGGATCGTTCCGGGCGCGGTCGGGATCGACGGGCCGCCCGCGCCTGCGGTCGACTCCGGAACCGAGCCCAGCTGGCTGTCGAACCCGCCGCCGCTGGAGCCGTCGAGCGAGATCGAGCGGATCCCGACGATGGCTCGCCCGAGGCCGCGCGCGACGGCCTCGGCGCGCCGCCGGGCCGCGTTGACCGCCTTCGTCGTCGCCTGCTCGCGCGCGGCGAGGTCGTCGATCAGCTCGTACTCGGGACCGCGCGTGTCGACGCCGGCGCGCGGGCCGAGGTCGAGCATCCGGCCCGCCAGGCCGACGCGCTGCGTGCGCGCAGCGACGGTGGCCGACGCGATGAACGGCTTCTCGAGCTTGCGCCGCGCCGAGCGCCGGCTGACGTCGACCTCCGACAGCCGGATCGAGAGCGGGTCGATCCCGATGCTGCGCAAGCGCCGCAGCACGAGCCGTGACCGTCGCGCGACCGCGCCGCGGGCCGCGTTTCGCGTGCGGGCCAGGCGCTGCACGACGTAGGTGACCTCGGCGCGGTCGGGACGGGCCTCGACGATGCCGACGCCCGTGACCGACAGGGGCGTGCGGTCGTTCGGCGGTGGGGCCTGACCCGCCGCCGCCGAGGGGACGGTGACCGCGGCCGTGACGGCGAGGACGAGGAGACTGCGAAAGGGAACGCGCATAGGTCCGATGCAGCCTGACCGAAACCGCGCCGGCGTGCGCTAGGACGCGAGCTCGCGCACGACCTCGCGCGGCGGAACGACACACGCTCATCTTGCCTTCTGTCCGCCGGGCTTGCCGAATCGCGGCTGCCGCCGAACGGTGTCGGCCAGCGACGCCCAGTCGTGCCTTTCCCGCAAGCGCTGAGCGGTCCGCCGGCTCTCGCTTCCCGTCCAACAATCGCCGCTCTTGAGAAGGGAACGGAGTCTCGCGGAACCGTTCCCACGCGAGCGGTAGCCCGAGCGGTCGTCGACAAGCTCCTGACGCACGACACTTAGTCGCGCGTCCGGTCCAGCCGATGCGCCAATCGCTCAATCACCGCGCTGAGGTCCGTGTGCAGCTCACGCGCACGCTCCAGGGCGTCGAGCAGCGCCAGCTCGCCGACGGTGCCCTCACGGATACGCCGCGCCCTGTTGCGCTCAACCGCACGCTCGACGAGCCGACCGAGATACGCCGCGATCGAGTCGTTCCCGACGACGTCCCGAAACTCCCGCCACACCTGGTCGCTGACGTTCACCCGCGCCTGGTGATCTCGCGTCGCGGCCTTGGCTTTCGGCGCTGCCGCTCCCGCGGCGCGCCAGCGTGTTCTGTGTCCCATGCCCACGTAGTCGCGCGTCACCCACCGAGCCCCCTCGGGTGTGAACACGTCGACAGTGCACCAGCGGTGCAAGTGTGTGCATCGTCTTGGCCCTTGCGGAGTGCCAGCAACCATGAAAGAGGACGGCGCGCCTGGCATCTGCGAGCCGAGGCGTGCTCAGCGCCGCAGCGATCAGGATGCGACCGACAGCGTCGGCACGATCTGGACGGTGCCGACGATCAGTCGCTTCTTTGGGATCTTGATCACGATGTACTTCGACGATCACGACCCGCCGCACTTCCATGCTCGTCACGCCGACGGCGCCGCAAAGGTCCGGATCGACACGCTCGAAGTCAT
>CADCVT010000341.1 GCA_902806215.1 uncultured Solirubrobacteraceae bacterium
GCAGCGTCGCCGACGTGATCATGGCCTACGGGTACGCGGCCCAGGCCGGCCTGCAGATCGTCAACCTCTCGCTCGGCGGGCGGCGGGGTGGCGATATCGCCGCCGCTCGAGGGCGGAGGCTCGCCGCTCGGCGGCGGCGTCGTGCCGCTGCCGTCGCGCGGCGCGGGCGCGCCCGTGATGGCGTCGAGGGCCGCTCGCGCGTTCAGACGGCCGCCGGTGGCGACGAGCCCGTCGAGCGCGGGCTTGCGGTCGGCGCTCCGCAGCAGCGCGCTGCGCAGCTCGGCGACGGTCGCGTCCGGATCGCGCGCGAGGAGCAGCGCCGCGGCGCCGGAGACGAACGGCGTCGCCATCGAGGTGCCGTCGAGCAGCGCCCAGCCGCCGTCGGGCCACGGGCCCGCGATGTCGGTGCCGGGGGCGGCGAGGTCGACGGTGCGGACGCCGCGGTTCGAGAACGAGGCGAGCCGGTCGTCGCGGTCCGACGCGCCGACGCAGATGAGGTTCGGCAGGTCGTGGTTGCACGGATACGACGCGGTGACGTCGTTGTTGGCCCCCTCGTTGCCCGCGGCCGCGACGAAGAGCGTCTTCGGCGCCGCGGCGATCGCGTCGACTTCCGACCGCGCGTAGTCGGGCCCGCCGAGCGAGAGGTTGACGATCTGCAGGCCGGCCTGGGCCGCGTACCCGTAGGCCATGATCACGTCGGCGACGCTGCCGCTGCCGTCGTCGCCGAGGACCCGCAGCGGCACGATCGACCCCTGCCAGGCGACGCCGGTCACGCCGACGCCGTCGTTGCCGCGCGCGCCGACGGTGCCGGCGACGTGGGTGCCGTGCCCGTCGGCGTCCTGCGGGACGTTGTCGCGCTCGACGAAGTCCCAGCCGCTGACGTCGTCGACGAACCCGTTGCGGTCGTCGTCGACGTCGTTGCCCGCGATCTCGCGAGGGTTGACGAAGAGGTTCGGCGCGATGTCGGCGTGGGACCGCGCGAGACCGGTGTCGATGACGCCGATGGTCACGCCGGCCGCGCCGGTGGTGACGTCCCACGCCTCGGGGGCGTCGATGTCGGCGTCCGGCGTGCCGGAGCGCGACGCGACGGTCTGCCCCGTGTTGTCGAGGCTCCACTGGACGCGGAAGTACGTGTCGTTCGGGATCGCCGAGGCGCGGCGGGGCACGTCGGGCTCGGCGTAGAGCACGTCGGCGGAGCGCTCGAGGCTGCGGACGGCCGTCGCGGCGCTGACGCCCGGCTCGGGGTCGACGAGCTCGAGGTTCGCGACCGGCAGCACCTGCTTGCGGCGGACCTTGGCGTTCCCGCGCGCCTTGCCGCGCTCGGCCGCGTCGGCCGACGCCCGATAGCGGACGATCACGTCGCCGTCCGCGGCCACGGCCGTGGCGGGCGCGGACAGGAAGACGGCAGCGGCAAGCGCGATGATGCTCCGGTTCATCGTCTATTGGGCTACCCGGTCCGCTCCGCGCACACCCTGGGACCGCACGTCCGTCAACGAACCGGGCGCGCGGCGACTACCCTCCGCCAGGCGTGAGCGACTTCGTGCGGGGACAGCTCTTGGTGGCGGGTCCGCTGCTCCTGGATCCCAACTTCCACCGGACGGTGGTGCTCGTGTGCGAGCACGACGTCGACGGCGCGATGGGGCTCGTGCTCAACCGGCCCTCGCCGATTCCGGCCGATCAGGCGGTCCCCGAGCTCGACGACGCGCTCGGCGACGGCGACACCCTGTGGGTCGGCGGACCGGTCCAGACCACGTCCGTCGTCGTGCTGGCCGACTTCGAGGACGCGGGGACGCCGGCGCTGCGCGTCCACGGCGACGTGGGGCTCGTGCTGCCCGAGGCCGACCTGGCCACCGTGCACACCGCCGTGCGCCGCGCCCGCGCGTTCCTCGGCTTCGCCGGCTGGGGCGAGAGCCAGCTCGAGGGCGAGCTCGCCGGCGACGACTGGATCCTCGCCGACTTCGAGCCCGAGGACGCCTTCACCGACGATCCCGACGGCCTCTGGGCGCGAGTACTCGCGCGCAAGGGCGGCCAGTACGCGCTGCTCGCGACGATGCCGCCCGACCCCTCCGTCAACTAGGACGCTATGGCCCCGAGCAGGCCGCGCGCGATCACGAGCCGCTGGATCTCCGAGGTCCCCTCGTAGATCTCGGTGACCTTCGCGTCGCGGTAGTAGCGCTCCGCCGGGAACTCCTTCGTGTAGCCGTAGCCGCCGAGGACCTGGATCGCCTCCCCGGTCCAGTGGCGCGCCACGCGCGACGCGAACAGCTTGGCCTGCGCGCCCTCGACCGTGTGCGGCTTGCCCGCGTCCTTGAGCAGCGCCGCGCGATACACGAGCGCGCGGGCCGCCTCGATCTCGGTCTGCATGTCGGCGAGCTTGTGGCCGATCGCCTGGAAGCGCCCGATCGGCCCGCCGAACGCCACGCGCTCCTTCGCGTACGCCGTCGCGACGTCGAGCGCGGCCTGCGCGATCCCGACCGCCTGCGCGGCGATCCCGATGCGCCCGCCGTCGAGCGTCGACAGGGCGATCCGCATCCCGGCGCCGTCGGGGCCGATCTGCTCGGCCGGCGTCCCCTCGAACGCGAGGTCGGCGGTCGAGGAGGAGTTCTGCCCCAGCTTCTCCTCCTCGCGCGTGACCGCGAAGCCCTCGGCGCCGCGGCGCACGAGAAAGCCGGTCGGCTTGCCGTCCTTCTTGGCGAAGACGAGGAACGAGTGTGCGTAGGACCCGTTGGTGATCCACTGCTTCGTGCCGGTGATCCGGCCGTCGCCGTCGACGCGCGAGAGCATCGCGCCGGCGTCCGAGCCCGACCCCGACTCGGTGAGCGCGAATGCCGCGATCTCGTGGCCCTGGGCCAGCGGCGGCACGAACCGGTCGGCCTGCTCCTCGCTCCCCCACGCCACGATCGGCAGCGTGCCCGCGCCCGTGTGGACGGCGAGCGTCACGCCGACGCCGGCGTCGGCGCGCGAGATCTGCTCGAGCACGAGCACGTAGGACAGGTAGTCGGCGCCCGCGCCGGCGAAGCGCTCGGGAACGCAGACGCCCATCAGCCCGAGCTCGCCGAGCTGCGTGAACACCTCGCGGGGGAACGTCTTCTCGCGGTCCCACTGCGCCGCGCCCGGTGCGACGACCTCGTCGCCGAACCGCTGTGCGAGCGAGCGGATCTCCTGCTGCTCGTCGGTGAGGAGCGTCACGCCGCGTCCTTCTCGTTGCTGCAGAAGCAGACGAGCTTGTCGCCGGCGCGGACGGTGTGGGCGGCCGGATCGTCGAAGCGCATGAACTGGTCCCCGCGCTCCACCCCGATCACCGGCGCGTCGCCGACCATCTCCGACAGCGGACGCCCGTCGTGCTCCGGCGCGACGATCCGCTCGACGATGTCGAGGCCCGAGCCGACCGACAGCAGGTCCTCGAGCACCTCGACGATCCGCGGGCTGTGCGTCGCGAACCCGAGCAGGCGCCCGGCCGCGCTGGAGGTCACGATCGCCGAGTTGGCGCCGCTCTCGTGGAGCAGGTGGCGGTTCTCCGTCTCGCGGACCGCGGCCACGATCATCGCGGTCTTGTTGTGCTCCCGCGCGGTGAGCGTCGTCAACACCGCGGCCGCGTCGTTGTCCGGCGCGACGATGATCGACGCCGCCTCGCGGACGCCGGCCTCCTCGAGCACCGCGAGGCGGGTCGAGCTGCCGTGGACGACGGCGAAGCCGGCCCGCGACGCCTCTTCGACCGCGTCGGCGTTGTCGTCGACGACGACGATCTGGCGGTCCTCGACGCCGCGGGCACGCAGCGTCTCGATCGCGTTGCGGCCCTTCGTGCCGAACCCGCAGACGATGGTGTGGTCGTGCAAGCGCTTTCTCCAGAGTCGTTGTCTGAATGCCTCGGTGGAGCTGCCGGCGAGCGCCTCGACCGTCGTGCCCACCAGCAGGATGAGGAAGAGGATGCGGGCGGGCGTCACCAGGAGGATGTTGGTGAACCGCGCGCTCTCGGATACCGGCGTGATGTCGCCGTAGCCCGTGGTCGTGACGCTGACCGTCGCGTAGTAGATCGCGTCGAGGACCGTGAGCGTGCCGAGCTTGTCCCCGTCGCGGTAGCCCTCGCGCTCGATGTACGCGACCGCGGCGACGAGCAGGATGAGCGCGACCGCGACCGCGATGCGCAGCGACAGGCGCCCGAGCGGCGACCCGCCGTCGCTCGGCAGCCTGATCGGGGGTCGAGCGCCGACGGGCATGAGCTCCGAGAGGGTAGGCGGAAGACCTCCCGCCTACCCTCGCGCCGCTACGCCTTGGACTTCGGGCGGCTCGTCTTACCCTTCGAGGTCTTCTTGCAGTGGCGGTACTGGCGCCACTCGGTCAGCAGCCGGCCGTCGGTCGTCCGCACCGTCACCACGACCGTGTTGACCTTGCGCTTGGCCGACAGCTTCAGCGTCGCGGGCTTGAGGAGCGTCTTGCGCGACGTGCGGCGAATGACCCGCTTGCCGTTGATGCGCACCGACAGCGCCTTGATCCGCTCACCGCGCGGCAGCTTCAGCTTGAGGCGCAGGCGGTTCGTCGCCAGGCACCTCTTGAGCGGGAGCCCCAGGCGGACGACTTTCGAGCCGCGCGGCACGAAGCTCGGCACCTGCGGCGTCGCGCCCGGGAGCGCGACGGCGTTCGGGATCGCCGCGGCGGGCTTGTCGACCGCCGGGACCTTGTCGAGGTCGGCGAGGTCGACGCTCCAGATGCTGCGGCCGAACGTGCCCGCGTACAGGCGGTTCGTCGCCTTGTGGTAGCGCAGCTCGAAGATCGGCACGAGCGGCAGGTTGCTACCGACCTTCAGCCAGCTCTGGCCGGCGTCGCGGCTGACGAACACGCCGAGGTCGCCAGCGACGAGCAGCGCGTCGCCGATGACGTTGACGTCGTTGAGCGGCGTGCGCGGGAGGTCGCCGGTGATGTTGTCCCAGTTCTCCCCGCCGTCCTTCGTGCGCAGGATGTACGCCGCGTCCTCACCCGAGCGGAAGCCCGAGTACGTGACGTAGGCGACCTTCGGGTTCGCGCGGTCGACCTCGACGCGGGTGATCCACGCCTTCGGGAGGTCGGGGTCGTCGGCCTTGACCCACGAGGTCGGATCGCTCTGGTCGTGCGTGTACCAGAGGTTGCCGTCGTCGGTGCCCGCGTAGATCGTGCCCTTCGACTTGCCGGCCGGCGCGATCGAGGTCAGCGTGCCGTAGTTGCGGAACAGCGGGTTGACCTCCTTGCCCGGGCCGTTCGTGAGGTCGGGGCTGATCGGCCGGAACGTGTTGGCCTCGTCCTCGGACATCTCCATGAACTCGCCGCCGGTGTAGATCGTCTCGGGATCCTCCGGGTCGAACTCGATCGGCATCGTCCAGTTGCGACGCGACGAGGCGATCTTGCGCGTGAAGTACTGCGAGTCGTTGTCGCCGCCCTTCTTGTGGACGGTGCACTCGCCGTACTGGTGGCAGCCGTAGATCACGTTCTTGTCGGTCGGCTTGATGAGCGAGCGCTCGCCGTCGCCGCCGTGGTACTCGTCCCAGCTGCCGTCCTTCGTGCCCCACGAGCGGTTGACGCCGTTGTCCTGGAGGCCCGCGACCTTGCGCGACGGATCCTGCTCGGAGACGTCGAGCGTGTAGAGCTGGCTGAACGGCTGGTACTTGGCGAACTTCCACGTGTTCCCGGCGCCGTTGGCGTCGGAGCGGTAGAGCCCGCCGTCGTTGCCGAGGTAGACGCGGTTGGGCTGCTTGAGGTCCCAGGCCATCGCGTGCTGGTCTGCGTGCTGGCCCGGCGAGGTGCCGAACGTCGTGCCGCCGTCCTTGGACTCGACGAGCGACACGCCCGCGATGAAGACGTGGTTGGTGTCCTTGGGGTCGACCCAGATGCGGCCGAACCACCAGCCGAAGACGAACGAGCCGGTCGTGCCGTGCAGCTCGACGTCCTGGCGCGGCTGCCACGTCGTGCCGTTGTCGGTCGACTTGTAGACGCCCCCCTGGGTGCCGCTGGAGACGGTCGTGATCACGAAGACGGTGTTCTTGCCGGCCTCGCCGGTGCCGACCGCGACGCCCATGCGGCCGAGCTGCGGGTTCGGGCCGAACTGCGGCTGCACGACGCGGGCGAACGTCTTGCCGCCGTCGGTGGACTTGTAGAGACCGGAGCCCGTGCCCTCGTAGAGGCGCTGGTCGGGCGTGCGGCGGTGCTCCCACATCGTCGCCCAGACGATCTTCGGGTCGCTCTGGTTGATGGCGATGTCGGCGGCGCCGGTGTTGGCGTTGTCGCCGCTGAGGACCTTCTTCCAGCTGTCGCCACCGTCCTCGGACAGGTACACGCCGCGGTCCTCGGTGCCCTTGAAGAGGTTGCCGCTGGCCGCGACGAAGATGCGCTTCTCGTTGGTCGGGTCGACGACGATGCGGCCGATGCGGCTCGTCTTCTCGAGGCCGATCTTCTGCCACGTCTTGCCGCGGTCGGCGGAGCGGTAGACGCCGTCACCGCCGTAGGTGATCGAGCCGCCGCCCGGGCCGGTCTCGCCGGTGCCCGCGTAGAGGACGCCGCTCTTGGTGATCGTCAGCGCGCCGATCATCTGGTTCTGGCTGGAGGGCCAGATCGGCTCGAACGTCGTGCCCGCGTCGCTGCTCTTCCAGACGCCGCCGCTGGCGGTCGCGATGTAGATCGTGTCGGCGAGCTCCGGGTCGACGGCGACGTCGAGGACGCGCCCGCCGATGCTGTGGGGGCCCTCGAGCTTCCAGTCGGCGTTCGCCACGCCGGGGGCGCGCGACTTCGTGTCCTGCCCGATCTCCGCGGCGGCGCGGCGCGCTCCGCGCTGGACGTCGGGCGCGGTCAGGCCGGGGTCGCTGCCGAACAGCTGCCGGGTCAGCATCACGTCGGACGGCTCGTTGAGGGCGCAGCTCTCGTTGCGCGCCTCCTCCTCGCTCGGCTCCTTGTTGATCGTGTCCTTGCCGCTGCGCTCGCGCGCGCTCTCACGAAGGATCTCGGCGCCGCTGATGCCCAGGCAGGGGTTGGCGTCGGCGCGCGCCTGCTCGGCGCGGTCGTGCGAAGGACCGAAGACGACGATGGCGGCGAGGATCAGGACCGCGGCCGCGACGGCGGCACGCAGGAGGAGACGGAGGGGCATGGAGGCTGGAACGGTGCACGCGCACCGAACTTGCGCTGCGATGCACCGGGACGTGGTCTGACGCGTAGGATCGGCGGGCATGCCGCCCACCCGGGTCGCCCTCGTCGAGCGCGTCGCGCTCGCCCTGCATCGCCTCGGCGTGGCGCCGGCACCGTTCCCGGGCCCGTTCTTCGACGCGTACCTCGCTCCGATGGCGGCGCGGGCGATCACGGTCGCCGGGACCTCCGGCGTCTTCGACGCGCTGCCGGACACCACGGAGGGCGTGGCCCAGCGGACCGGGCTCTCGACCCAGGGCGCCGAGGTGCTGCTGCCGGCCCTCGAGACGCTGGGCTACGTGCGCTTCCGGCGCGGCCGCTGGTCGCTGACCCGGCAGGCGCGGCGCTGGGTCGGTCCCGCGGGCGCGATGCCGGTGTTCAGCGGGGCGTTCGCGGCGTCGGCGTGGGACCTCATGTCCGACCTCGAGGCGCACCTGCGCGGAGCCGCGCCCGCCGCGCTGCACGACCGCCCGCCCGGCGATCCGTGGTGGGCGAGCTACGAGCCGGCGATGGCCGAGATCGGACGGGTCAACGGCGATCGCGTCGCGAAGCTGATCCCGGCCGAACGCCCGCGCCGGCTGCTCGACCTCGCCGGTGGACCGGGGCTCTACGCGGCGGCGATGGTCCGGCGCCATCCGGGCCTCGAGGCGACGGTCGTCGAGCTCGAGGCCGCGGCGCGCCACGCGGAGACGCACCCCGGCGTCCGCTACCTGGAGGGCGACCTGTTCGAGGTCGACCCGGGAAGCGGCTACGACGTCGTCACGGCCCACTCGATCCTGCACAACCTGTCGGAGGAGCGGTGCGTCGCGCTGCTGCGCAGGGCACGCGGCGCGCTGCGCGACGGCGGGACCTTCGCCGCGCTCGAGACCGAGCAGCCCGAGCCCGGCCACCCGCGGAGCATGATCGCCGCGCTGGGGAGCCTGACGTTCCACGCCGCGTTCGGCACGCGCTCGAAGACCGGCGCGGAGCTCGAAGAGATGCTGCGCACGGCGGGCTTCTCGGACGTCCGGCTGCTCCGGCCGCTCGACCTCAACGGCAGCGTGCTGGCCGTCGGCACGCGCTGACCGGATGGCCCACCGCCCAACCTCCTCGGCGCGGAGGCGTTGATGGGTCTGAAGGCACTCACCCGAACCGTTGGAGGTAGGACATGGAGGCCATCATCGTCATCGCCGTCGTGGCACTGATCGTCCTGGGGCTGCTGTTCGTCCTGGGCCGCAAGCGCAACGAGGCAAAGAAGGGTCAGATGCGCGAGAAGGCGCACGAGTACCGCGAAGAGGCGCGCGTCCGCAACGCCCGCGCCGACCAGGCTGCTGCCGAGGCCGAGGAGCGCGCCGCGCGCGCCAGGCGCGAGCAGGCCCTCGCCGAGGAGCAGTCCGCGAAGGCCGAGCGCGAGCGGCGCTTCGCCCACGACAAGCACGCCACGGCGCAGGAGATCGACCCCGACCACGACGGCCGGTCCGGCAACGGGCACGACCCCGTCCAGGACCGCGCCATCGAGCGCGACCGGGGCGCGCGCCGCTAGCTAGCGGACGCGGATCACGACACGGCCGCTCCGGTACCCGCGCAGGTAGGCGCGGCCCGGGCGGCCGCCGCGCCGGCGCACCCGGGCGACGATCGTCGCGCGACCGCGGCGGTCGGTCCGCCGGGTGTGACCGGCGAAGAGCACGCGAGCACGGCGGACGACCCGCTTGCCCGACGTGACACGGAAGCGGTAGCGCACGCGCCGGCCGCTCCTCGCCCGCCGCGGGGTGGCGGTGATGCGCAGGAGCGGCTTGGCCTTGCGCCGGGCCGACCCGCGCCGGGTCCTCCGGCCGCCCGTCGTCGCGTCCGCGGCGCTCGCCGTCGCGCACGCCCGCCGCGACGGGTCGGGCGGGAACGGCAGGTCCGCGACGTTCGCGGTCTCGCGGTAGTCGTTCTCGATCTTGCCGCCGCCTTCGGGCCCGAGCGCGTCGGCGGTCTGCTGCAGCTTCGCGCGGTCGGCATCGTCGACGACCCACGGCACCAGCCCGATGAACTCCGTCTTCGGCCCGGCGAACGGCGCAAGCCGCTGCTCCTCGCCGCCGATGAGGACGGTCTGCGGGTCGGTGCCGGGCAGGAACCGACCGCTGCCGACGTAGTGGCAGCCGGGGCCGGTCGTGCCGCCGCGCGCGGTGATCGCCGTCTGGCCGTCGAACGGCAGGTCGGCGAGGTTGCCGACGAGGTGCGGCGTGACGTTGTAGGCGAAGCGCACCGAGGGGTCGGCCGCCGCCCGCCACGTCGAGCTCATCCACTCGAGCGGCTGCCACGTCGAGCCGCC
>CADCVT010000342.1 GCA_902806215.1 uncultured Solirubrobacteraceae bacterium
CCACGCAGGAGTTGTCCTTCTGGTCGATGCAGGGTTCCGTGATCACGTACGCCATGGGCGGCGGAGCCTACAGTAAGGGCCGTGGCCATCACCTCGAAGATCCTCCGCAAGCGCGGCGAGCGCCAGGCCGCCGACCGGGGCATCGATCCCAGCCGGATCCCGCCGGGGCAGTACCTGACCGAGCGCTTCCCGGTCCTGACCTACGGCAAGAACCCCAAGTTCGACCTCAACGAGTGGTCGCTGTCGATTCACGGCGAGGTCGAGGAGCCCTACAGCCTTCGCTGGGACGAGCTCATCGCGCTGCCGCAGCACGAGATCACCACCGACATCCACTGCGTCACGAGGTGGTCGAAGCTCGACACGACCTGGGTCGGGGTCCGGGTCTCCGACCTGCTCGAGCGCGCCAAGGTCAAGCCGTCGGGAACCCACGTCATGGCCCACTCCGACGGCGGCTACACGACGAACATCCCGGTCTCGGCGCTGCTCGACGACGACGTCCTCGTCGCGCACACCTACGACGGCAAGCCGCTCGAGCACGATCACGGCGCGCCGCTGCGCCTGCTCGTCCCGAAGCGCTACTTCTGGAAGTCGGCGAAGTTCCTGCGCCAGCTCGAGGTCATGCCGTCCGACCGCGAGGGCTTCTGGGAGCTCAACGGCTACCACAACGACGCGGACCCCTGGAAGGAAGAGCGGCACTGGTTCTGAGAGCACCATGCTGCTCCTGACCGGGGCGACGGGACAGGTCGGCTCGGCGCTGCTGCGCCGGCTGACCGCGGGCGGGCAGCCCGTCCGCTGCCTGGTCCGAGACCCGCGCGGGCTCGGCCCCGAGCGCGTGCGCGTCCAGCTCGCGCTCGGCGACCTCGCCGACCCGCCGTCGTTCCGCAATGCGCTGCGCGGCGTCAAGGTCGTCGTGCACCTCGCCGCGTCCGGCCGCGACCAGCCGCTCGGCTCGGTCGAGGAGCTCAACGGCGTCGCCACGTGGCGCCTCGTGCAGGCGGCCGAGCGGGCGGGCGTCGAGCACTTCGTGTTCTTCAGCGCGATGGCCGCGTCGGTCCACGACCGCACGCGCTTCCTGCGCGCGAAGGCGCTCGCGGAGCAGGCCGTCGTCGAGTCCGGACTGCGCCACACGATCTTCGCGCCCTCGCTCGTCTTCACGCCCGGCGACCGTCACCTGCGGCTGATCGAGCGCCTCGCGCTGCTGCCCGTCGTCCCGCTCCCCGGCCGTGGGCGCGCGCTGTTCCAGCCGATCTGGGCCGACGACGTCGCCGACTGCGTGGTCGCCGCGCTCGGGCGCAATGGCGACGGGGGCGAGCGCTACGAGCTCGCCGGCCCGGACACGCTCACGCACACCGCGGTCGCGGATCTCGCGCTGCGCGCGGCCGGCCGCGCGCGCCCGCTCGTGCCGGTTCCCGAAGCCGTCACGCGGGCGGGCCTGCGGACGCTCGAGACGATGATGAAGTCCAAGGCGCCGGCGACCTGGGACGAGGCCGAGCTGCTCCAGGTCTCTATGACGAGCCGCCACGGAACCGCCGACGCGGAGTCGCTCGGGGTGGCTCCGCGGTCGATGGCCGCGGTTCTGGGCGCGGGCGCTCTATCCTGAAGGGCAAGAGGATCTACTGAGAGGGGTCTCCATGACCCGCGACAAGACTGAGCCGCTGACCGGAGACGCGAAGTGGCAGGCCGAGCGCAAGGCCATCGCCGCCAACAACGACGCGGCGCACAAGCGCGCCCGCAAGGATCGCGACGCCGAGGACGCTGCCGTGCACGCCCGCCGGCGCGAGGTCGAGCGGCGCGAGATGGACCAGCTGCCCTCGCAGCCGACGCGCCCGACCTCCTAGAGGACCGGGCGGCGGTCCGCCCACGGGCGGGCCGCCTCCAGCTGGGCTCCCAGCGTCAGCAGCGTCGCCTCGTCGGTCGGGCGGCCGAGCAGGTGGATGCCCAGCGGCAGGCCGTCGTCGCGGTGCGACAGCGGCAGCGAGATCGCGGGCTGGCCGGTGATGTTCGTGATCGGCGTGAACGGCGTGAAGTGCCCGGCCTCGCGGAAGACCTCGCGCGGGTCCTCGCGGTCGGGGTCGAGCGTGCCGATCGGAAGCGGCGGCTGCGCGAGCGACGGCGTGAGCACGACGTCGAACTGATCGGCCCACTGCACGACCTGCCGCGCGGTGCCCTGGAGCTGGAGCATCGCGGCGTACGCGCTGACGCTGTCGATCCCGCGGCAGGTCTCCCACAGCCACATGCTCAGCCGCTCCATGTCGTCGACGCTCGGCTCCCGGCCGGCGACCTGCGACGCGATGAGCATGAGCGAGCAGTTCATCGGCCCGAACACCGCGGTGAACGGGACCATCAGCTCGGCCGACCGGAACGGCGGCGCGGTCTCGACGACGGTATGCCCGAGGTTCTCGAGCAGCCCGGCCGCCTCGCGGACCGCGGCCAGGCAGTCGCCGTCGACCGGCACGTCGGGCAGCGGCGGATCGACCATGACACCGATCGTCAGGCGGCCCGCCTGGCGGCCGACCGCGTCGAGGAACGGCACCGTCGCCGGCGGCGCCCAGGACGCGTCGCCGAGCTCGTGTCCGGCGAGGATGTCGAGCGCGAGCGCGGTCTCGCGGACCGTGCGCGTGAGGACGCCGTCGCTCGAGAGGAACTGCTCGCCCGCCGCGGGCGCCATCGACACGCGCCCGCGCGAGGGCTTGAGGCCGACGAGGCCGCAGCACGCGGCGGGGATGCGGATCGACCCGCCGCCGTCGTTGCCGTGGGCGAGCGGGACCATCCCGCTGGCGACGGCGGCCGCCGAGCCGCCGGACGAGCCGCCCGGCGTGCGGTCGAGGTCCCACGGGTTGCGCGTCGCGCCGAAGCGCCGCGTCTCGGTGACCGGCTGGATGCCCCACTCGGGCAGCGTCGTCGTGCCGACGACGATCCCCCCGGCGCGGTCGCGCAGGCGGGTGACGACGTTGTGGTCGAACGGCGGGACTAGTCCCTCGGCGAAGCCCGACCCGAACGTCAGGCGCTTGCCGGCCATCGGCACGTTGTTCTTGATCGCGATCGGGACCCCGGCGAGCGGCCGGTCGTCGCCGGGCGAGACCGCGTCGGCGGCGGCGAGCGCCTCCTCGGCGAACACGTCAACGAAGGCGTTGACCTTCGGGTTGACCGCCTCGATGCGATCGAGCGACGCCTGGACGAGCTCACGCGACGAGATCTCCCCGGAGCGCACGAGAGCGGCGAGCTCATCAACGGGGCGGAAGAGGAGCTCGTCGGCGGCGCTGGTGGACATGCCGTCACCCTACGCCGAACGTACGCGCTGCCGGGCTCTGGCGCGGCAGGACGTACGTTCGGCGGCTTCGTAGTGTGAGAGGGGTGAGCTATCGCTGGATCGTCCTTGCTGTGGGTTGTGTGGGGACGATGGTCACCGGCGCACTGCGGCAGGGGATGCCATCGCTCGCGCCGGTCTTCCGCGACGAGTTCTCGCTGAGCGTCGGGCAGGTCGGGTTCGTCTTCGCGTCGCTCGCGCTCGGCATGACGGTGGCGCTGATCCCGTGGGGCGCGCTCGCCGACCGCACGGGCGAGCGACCGGTGCTCGGAGGCGGCCTCGCGCTGACGGCCGCGGGCCTCGTCCTCGCGGCCGTGAGCGAGAGCTTCGCGCTCCTGCTCTTCGGGCTCTTCCTCACCGGCGTGTTCGGGGCGAGCGCGACCGGCGCGAGCGGCCGGGCGATCATGGGCTGGTTCAGCCGCAAGGAGCGCGGGCTCGTGCTCGGCATCCGCCAGACCGCGATCCCCATCGGCGGCGCGATCGCCGCGCTGGCGCTGGCGGCGCTCGCGCTCGCGACGAGCCTCGAAGCGGCGCTGCTCGCGCTGGCCGCGTTCACGCTCTTCGCCGCTCTGACCGGCGCGATCTGGATGCGCGACCCGCCGCCGTCCGAGCCGCCGCCGGGGTTCAAGCCGCCGCCGCCCACGCGCGACGCGCGCCTGTGGCGGCTCGGCCTCGGCAGTGGCCTGCTCGTAATGGCGCAGGCCGCGGTGATCGGGTTCGTCGTGCTGTTCCTGCACGACGACCGCGGCATGTCGGTCGCGAGCGCGGCGCTCGTGCTCGCGGGGATCCAGGTCGCCAGCGCGGTCGCGAGGATCCTCGTCGGCCTGCGCAGTGACCGTGACGAGCGGCGGATCGTCCTCATGCGCCAGTCGGCGCTCGCGGGCGCGTCGCTGCTTGCGCTGAGCGCCGTGCTCGCCGACGCGCCGCTTGCCCTCCTGCTCCCGCTGCTCATCCTGGCCGGCGCCGCGATGTCGTCGTGGAACGGGCTTGCGTTCACCGCCGCGGCGGAGATCGCCGGGCGCCGCCGGGCGGGCACCGCGATGAGCCTGCAGAACACGCTCGTGTCGACGCTCGGCGTGATCGCGACGCCGCTGTTCGGCGGCCTGGTCGAGATCACCTCGTTCCAGCTCGCCTACCTCGTGATCAGCGTCGCGCCCGTGATCGGCTGGTGGGTCCTGCGGCCGCTCGAGGGCGAGGAGGACGATCGTGCCGACGCGCGCGAGGAGAGACTCGCCGCCTCGTACGCTGTGAGGTCATGAGCGCGACCATCGATACCTCCGACGTCCAGTCCGGCCTCGAAGGCGTCGTCGCCTTCGCCACCGAGATCGCCGAGCCCGACAAGGAGGGCGGCGCGCTTCGCTACCGCGGCGTCGACATCGAGGACCTCGTAGGGAAGGTCCCGTACGAGAAGGTCTGGGGCCTGCTGGTCGACGGCACGTTCGAGCCGGGCCTGCCGCCCGCCGAGCCGTGGCCGCTCTACGTCCGCACCGGCGACCCGCGTGTCGACGTCCAGGCGGCGCTGGCGATGCTCGCGCCCGAGTGGGGCTTCGGCCAGCTCATCGACATCTCCGACGAGGACGCGCGCGACCAGCTCGCTCGCGCGTCGGTGATGGCGCTGTCGTTCGTCGCCCAGTCCGCCCGCGGCGCCGGGGCCCCGCCGGTCCCGCAGAGC
>CADCVT010000343.1 GCA_902806215.1 uncultured Solirubrobacteraceae bacterium
CGCGCTGCGCGTGCCGCTCGACGACTTCACGATGCGCATGCCCGGCATCGGAGGCACCGGCGTGGTGACCGTCTCGCAGATCCTCCAGATGGCGGCGCTGCTCGACGGCAAGCACGCGTTCGGCCTCGACCAGACCGGCCTGTCGCAGAAGGGCGGCCCGGTCGTCTCCGACGTGCGCATCTCGCGCGACCGTATCGAGGGCTCGAACAAGGCCTCGTCCGGCGCGGCCGACCTGCTGCTGGGCTTCGACGTGCTCGGCGCGGCGAACCCGAAGAACCTGCTCGTCGCCGACCCCGAGCGCACGATCGCCGTGGTCAACACGCACGCCGTCCCGACGGCGAAGATGGTCACCGACACCGCGGTCCGGTTCCCGACGAACAAGCGCAACCTCGACGCTATCGAGCGCTCGACGCGCGCGGCGGACAACGTCTACATCGACGGCCAGGCGCTCGCGGAGGCGCTCTTCGGCGACCACATGCCGGCGAACCTCCTGCTCATCGGCGCCGCGTTCCAGCACGGCTGCATCCCGATCTCCAGCGCGGCGATCGAGCACGCGATCAAGCTCAACGGCGCGGCGGTCGAGAAGTCGATCGCGGCGTTCACCTGGGGCCGCGCGGCGGTCGCTCGGCCCGAGCTCGTCGAGTCGATCATGAACCCCCCGAAGGAGGCCGAGCGCGGCCCGTCGCCGCAGGCGCTGAAGATCCTCGAGGGCACGGGCGCGACCGGCGAGCTGCGCCGGCTGCTCGAGATCCGCGTCGCCGACCTCATCGACTACCAGAGCGTCCGGTACGCGAAGAAGTACGCCGACGCCGTGATGAAGGTCGCTCAGGCCGAGGCCTCCAAGGGCGCGCCCGGCGAGACCGCGGTGGCCGAGGCGTACGCTCGCGGCCTCTACAAGCTCATGTCCTACAAGGACGAGTACGAGGTCGCGCGCCTGCACCTCGACGCGATCGAGCAGGCCAAGCTCAACGACGAGTTCGGCGAGGACGCGAAGGTCTCCTTCATGCTGCACCCGCCGATGCTGCGGGCGCTCGGGATGGACCGCAAGCTCAAGCTCGGCCCGTGGTTCGTCCCGGCGTTCAAGACGCTGCGGTCGATGAAGAAGCTGCGCGGGACGAAGCTCGACCCGTTCGGCAAGCCGTCGGTCCGCCGGCTCGAGCGTGAGCTCATCCCCGAGTACATCGAGATGGTCGAGAAGTCGCTGGCCGAGCTGCGGCCCGAGACGCACACGACGATCGTCAAGATCGCCGCGCTGCCGGACATGGTCCGTGGCTACGAGGAGATCAAGGAGCGCAACGCCGAGCGCTACCGGGCCGAGGCCGAGCGGCTGCAGCGCGAGCTGAAGTCGGGCGGCAGCGCTCCGATCGAGCTGCCTGTCGTCAACGTGTAGGGGCGCCCGCCGCGGCGAGCGCCTCGACGAGCTCTGCGAGCGACGCGCACACGCGCCCGCCGCTCTGCACGACGAACGACTCGACCTGCAGGTTGACCGACACGCCGGGCTCGCCCGCTTCGCGCAGGTCGGTGCGCAGCCCGAAGCACGTGAGGCCCAGCGCGGCGCCGAAGCCGACCTCGGCGACGGTGCCCGCGTCGGGCTCCTGCCCGTCGAGGTTGGCCGCCAGCAGGGTGCAGGAGCCGATCGCCTTGCTGTTGCGGCGGCCGATCTCGAGCGCCATCTCGCGCTGCCGGCCGTCCGCGGCTGCGGCCTCGACCTCTTCCTGGGTCGTGAGCGCCCAGGGGTCCACGGGCGTGACCACCTGCGCGAGCGCGGGCAGGTAGACGCCCGCGTAGTAGTGCCGGCCGCTCTCGGTGAACCCGAGCGGGCTCGCGACGTAGCAGCGTGGTCCGGCCGTCATGGCGCAGAGCCTGACGGCCGGCGGCGTCGGACCGGCTTACTCGAGCAGGCCTTGGCGGAGCGCGATCGCGACGGCGTGTGCGCGCGATCGCGCGCCCAGCTTGCGGATCGCGTTGCCGATGTGCGTGCGCACGGTCGCGGGCGAGACCACGAGATCGGCAGCGATCTCCGGCCCGTCCTGTCCATGCGAGACCCGTTCGAGGATCTCCCACTCCCTTGCCGACAACGGGTTCGTCTCTCTGTCGAACCGCTGTTGGCCCTCGCGATCAGTCGCGATCTCGCCCATCGTCCCTTCCCCCCGGATGGTCCTGTTCGATTCCCTTCCCTCGACACGGTACCCGCCAAGGACCACCTTCTAGACGAAAGCCTGAGCGATCGCAGGTGGCTACCGTTCCAGGGCGCCAGGAGCGGTGGCAGAGTCCGGCTGATTGCAGCTGCCTTGAAAGCAGCCGACCCTCACGGGTCCGGGGGTTCGAATCCCTCCCGCTCCGCTCGATCGGTGGCGTTGCAACCTCCGCGTCGGGTGCGCCCGTCGCGGCGGGTACGCGAGGGGCATGCGTGCATGGCCCAGACCGATCGACGAGACGCTCCACGGAGCGACCGACTACCAGGTCGGTGCTCTGCTCATGACCATCTTCCCCCGCCTGGCGGGCATCCAGGGGACCGAGTCGGCTCGCCAGGTCCGCCTCGCGGGCGCGGTCCACGCCGGGTACTCGACGCTGACCGACTACACGCTGGGCGTCGTGAAGGTGATCCCGTTCAAGGCTCACCTGGCCCTCGATCTGGCCGGCGCGGTGGCCCTGGCCGCCACGCCGTTCGTCACCGGGCAGTACAAGAAGGGCCGCAAGCACTGGCTTCCGCACGTCGGCCTGACGCTCTTCGAGCTCACGTCGCTGGCGTTCACCGATCCCACCGGCAAGGGCGACTACAAGGCCGACCCGGCGCGTGCTCGGGAGAAGAACATGATGAACCCGCGCGACGCCGTTCAGGGGCCGGTCGCGGTCGTGCACGACGGCTCCGGCTCCTCCGTCGAACTCACGTAGCCGAAGCTCTACACTCCGGCTCTCCGAGGAGAGGTGGCCGAGTGGCTGAAGGCACTCGCCTGCTAAGCGAGTAACGGGTTTAAACTCGTTCGCGGGTTCGAATCCCGCCCTCTCCGCTCTTTCGGCAGTGCGGCGGTGGGCTCGACGCCCACCGCCACCCGCCGGTTCCGCGTCAGCGCTCCGCTGTCACGAGGACCTCGCGTCGCAGCCCGACCACGCCGCTGAGGGCGACGGCGAGTCCGAGCGCCGCGATGCCCACCGTGACGGCGATCGCCGTCTGGTAGGCGTCGAGGAGGACGCCCGGGTCGGTCGAGGTGCCGGCCTTCGAGGTCACGATGGCGGACACGACGGCCAGGCCGATCGCACCGCCGATCTGGAACGAGCTCTGGACGAGCCCGGACGCCAGGCCCTGCTCGTGGTCGGCGATCCCGTTGGTGGCCTGCATGTTCAGGCTCGGGAAGCCGAGCATGAACCCGATGCCGAGCAGCACGATCGTCGGCAGGATCACCGCGACGTAGTCCGGGCTGGCGCCGAGCCGCAGGATCAGCGCGTAGCCCACCACGGAGGACGCCGCGCTCACGGCGAAGATCCGTGGGGTGCCGTAGCGGTCCACGAGCGGCCCGAGCCGCATCGAGCCGAACGCCACCAGAA
>CADCVT010000344.1 GCA_902806215.1 uncultured Solirubrobacteraceae bacterium
AACGCCTGTCCCGGGTGGCGCGCGAGGAACAGCAGGAGGTCGAACTCGCGGTGCGTGAGCGCGATCTCCTCCCCGTCGCGCGTGACGCGATGAGCGGACGCGTCGATCTCGAGCCCGTCGAACCGCAGGGCGCTCTCGGTCTCGGCGCCGGTCGTGCGACGCAGGACCGCCTCGACCCGCGCGATCAGCTCGGCGGGCGAGAACGGCTTGACCACGTAGTCGTCGGCGCCCTGCCGCAGGCCCGCGACGCGGTCGGCCTCGCCGCCGCGGGCGGTGAGCAGCAGGATCGCCAGGCGCGTGGTGCCCTCGTCCTCCCGCAGCCTGCGCATGACCTCCATCCCGTCCATCCCGGGGAGCATCACGTCGAGGAGCACGAGGTCCGGCCGGCGCCCGCCGACCGCGGCGAGCGCCGCGCGGCCGTCGCCCACCACGCTCGTCTCGTAGCCGGCCCGCCGCAGGTACCGGGCGACCATCTCGGCGATCGTGGGCTCGTCCTCGACGACCAGCACGGTTCCCTTGGAGGTCTCGCTCACACGGTGGTTGTGCCTCCGCTGCATGCCGCCCAACCCCTCCTCGACCGTGCGTTTCGCTTCTCGTAATCGGAAACGCTCGAGACAAGGGGTAGGAATCCAACCAGCGGACGAAGGTGCGCCAGGCCGGTTCCGCGGCGCGCCTCCAGTCCGAAGCAGCACTCATGGAAGGCCTGTTGATGCAGCCTGCAAGCCCAGGTAGGACGATCGCTGCGCGCCTCGCGCTCGCGGTCACGACGATCGGAGCGGTCGCCCTGTTCGCCGCGCCCAGCGCGATGGCGCAGGCCGGGGGCGCCCCGGGCGCCGTCTACTCGATGACCAACAACCAGCTCGCGAACACGATCACCGAGTTCGACCGATCAGGGGACGGGACGCTGAGCAACCCGCGCTCCTTCCCGACGGGCGGGCAGGGCACCGGGACTCCGGAGGACTCGGCCAACGGCCTCATCCTCGCCAACGTCAGCGGCGAGTCCTCGCCGATCAACACCAAGGCGCCCGCGAAGCTGCTGCTCGCGACGAACGGCGGGAGCAACACGATCTCGGTGTTCCGCGTGCGCCCGGACGGGCTCGTGCTCACCGACGTCCAGGACGCGATGGGCAGCCGGCCGATCAGCGTCACCGTCAACCGCGGCGTCGCGTACGTGCTCAACGCCGGGGCTCCGCAGTGCTCGATGAACCCCGAGATCGAAGGCTTCACGATCAGCGCGCAGGGCGAGCTCACGCCGATCCCCGGATCGTCGCGGCCGCTCAGCGGCGGCAACCTCTCGGGCTGCACGCAGGTCTCGTTCGACAAGACCGGGAAGGTGCTGATCGTCGACGAGCAGCAGGCCGACATCATCAGCACCTACACGCGCAACGCCGACGGAACGGTCAACGGACCGACGCCGCGGCAGTCGACGGGCAACGGCCCGTTCGGCTTCACGTTCACCCAGCGCAACCAGCTCATCACGACCGAGAACTTCGGCGCGACACCGGGCCAGGGCGCGGCCGCGTCGTACGCGATCGACGAGCGCACGGGCGCGCTCGCGCCGCTGAGTCCGTCGGTGCGCAACCTGCAGTCCGACACGTGCTGGGTCGTCATCACCGACGACAACAAGCTCGCGTTCACCTCGAGCTTCGGCGACGACGGCGGCCTGTCGACCTACCGCGTGGAGCCGGACGGCAACCTGGTGCTCCTGCGCGCTCAGGCAGCGACGACCGGCAGCGGGTCCTCGGACCTGACGCTCAGCAACGACAGCCGGTTCCTCTACGCGAAGAACTCGCTCGAGGGAACCGTCACGGCGTACCGCGTCGAGGACGACGGCGACCTCGTCGAGCTGCAGAAGGTGCAGGACGGCGGGCTGCTCGGCTCGATCGGCCTCGCCGGCAAGTAGCCGCACGACGCGGAACCGGCCGGCCCACGGCGACCGGCCGGTCCGCGTTCATCGTTTCGTCAGCACTCCGCAGAGCAACCACGGGAAGCACAGGACCATGACCTCCGAACCTCGCCGCGACAGCATCCTCGTCGTCGCCAACCGCACGTGCCCCTGCGCCGAGCTCCACGAGCTCCTCGGCGGGCGCGCGACCGACGACGCCCGCGTCGTCATCGTCGCCCCCGCCCTCAACGGGCGCCTGGCGCACGCCGTCTCCGACACCGACGGCGCCGTCGCCGTCGCCCGGGCCCGCCTCGCCACCGCCGTGGAGCACCTCCACGACGCCGGCATCGAGGCCGAGGGGATCGTCGGCGACAGCGACCCGATGGTCGCGATCGGCGACGTCCTCGCGTCGTTCGGCGCCGACGAGATCGTCATCTCGAGCTGGCCTCCCGGCGACTCGAACTGGCTCGAGAAGAACCTGATCGAGAACGCCCGCTCGACCTTCGGCCTCCCGGTGCACCACGTGGTCTCGCGTTACGGGCTCGGCGAGTCGGCGGCGACCGCGGCGTAAGCACGCGGGCCCTCACCGTTTTCCGGGCCATTGAACCGAATCGTGCGGGCCCCCGTTCTGCCTCCTCATGAACCCGATGCGACTCGTCGTCTCCCTCACCCTCGCCGCGCTCCTCGTCGTGACCGCACCTGCGTTCGGGCAGGCCGCGCCGCCCGGCCCGGACTGCCGCGGCGTCAACGCGACCGACGCGCGCGGCGACGCCGAGACGGCGCGGGTCGATGCCGCCGACGCGTTCCTGACCGTCTCCGGTTCGGAGGTGCTGCTCAACCTGCGCGTCGACGACCTCGACGTCGCCGTCCCGTCGGGCTACACGGCGATGGGCTACTCCGCCCGCTGGACGGCCGACGGCGTCACCTGGGTGCTCACGATCTGGATCGACCGGTCGGGCGGGCGGCCGCTCAGCACGGCGCGGTCGAGGATGAAGAACGTCGACCTCACGCCGGAGTTCTTCACCGGCGACGAAGGCGTCGTGCGCGTCGAGCTGCCCGACACGCGGCCCGACGGGAACATCACGCTCACCGACGTCCGGACCCACCTCGACCGCAACGGCGGAGGCCACGAGATGCCCGACGCGGACTACCACGTCGCCGACCGGCTGGCGGGCCGCGAGCAGTCGCTGACGTGCCCGCCCCCGGCCCCGGCCGAGCAGAAGCCGACGCCCGCGCCGACGGACGGTTCGACCGGCCCGAAGCCCGCCGAGAGCCCGGCTGCCCCCGCGCCGCCCGCGGGTCAGCCCTCGTCGACCCCTGAGGCAGCTCCCCGCCTCCTCGTCCGAGCCAGGGGCGCCCGCAGAAGCGTGCGGCTCACGGGCTCGGCGCCGACCGCCCGCCCCAGCCGCATCGTCGTGCTCGACGTCCGCACCGGCCGCGTCGTCGCGCGCGCCCGGATGCGAGCCGGCCGCTTCGCGGTCCGGGTGCCTCGCCGTCCCCGCGCACAGCAGGTGGTCGTCCGGCTCCTGTCGGCCCGCGGCCACGCCTCGCTGACGAGCCGGGTCGTCCGGATCGCCGCGACGTAAGCGTTCACGAGGGCGTCACAGGTCCGCGCGAATCGCGTGGCACGGTGCCCGGCGGCAGGTAGGACCTCGGAACCGGCGCGGCGATCGCCCTCGCCGCCGGCCGCGGGCTCGCGTGTCGCGTGGACCTCGACGACGCGAGCTACTTCCTCAGCCGCATCAGCCTCCGGCGCGGGCCGGAACGGCGGCATGGCGCGCTGGCGCAAGGCGCTGTTCCTCGGCATCGCCCGCCGCGCGGCGAACCCGGTCGAGTACTTCAACCTCCCGATCGAGCGCACCGTCGTCATGGGCGGGCACGTCACGATCTAGCCCTCGGTGCGACGAGCGCAACGGAACCTGGAACGACCACGGCCCGGCAGTCGTGAGACGGCCGGGCCGTGGGAAAGCTCTGGGGCGTCGCTCTCGGCGACGCCGTCAACTACGAGTTGTTCTCGTCGTACGTCTGGTGGCTGCCGGACTTCGCGATGCCGCGCGAGACCATGTAGCCGACCCAGCACGGCGATGAAGGCGACGAACTCGGTCGTCTTGAAGGCGGACTTCGTCTCGGTCACGAGGCGGCGGCCGCGGGTCTCGCCCACGGCGGACGCACCGTTGCGGTTCTTCGTACGGTCAGGGGTGTGCGTCGTTGCGGCCATGGGGGTCACTCCAGGAGGGTTGGGCGGCGCCTCGAGCGCTCTGCGACGGGCAGGGCGAGAACGGCAGCCGGGGGGTGTTCAGCGAGGGAGCGGCTCAAGAGCACGACATCGCTTTCGAACATCTGTTTGCCCAGAAAAGGCACGTGCCGCAAACCTTCGTCCTGCAGAGAAGCGCATTACGAACACGGAGCTTGCGACGCGCGACGCCGCGCCTCATCCGACGTCGGGCCCTCGGCGCCTGGTCTCGTACCTGGTCAGGACCATGCCGCCATCTCCGGCATGTCCCGCCGGCGGCCGCAGGGTGCGGTGGCCGGCGGTGCGCAGTCCTCAGTGGGAGAACGCCTGCAGGCCGATCGCGTCCAGCAGGGCGAGGGCGTCCGCGTCGCTCGATCCCGCGGTCGCGGTGTAGACGAGCACGCTCATCCGTCAGCTCGGCTTCTCGCCGAGGGTGCCGACCATCCAGGCCGCAGCCCGAGACGACATCCTCTAGGCGTCGCGGCGCACCTTCGGAGAACGCGGTGCGCTCCGGCGCAGAGCGGGACGCATCTCGGGACAGCCGGGACGTCAGGGGCGACGCTTGCCGTCCGGGCCGATCACCCACCACAGGCCGCCGTTGAGGTCGACGTTGTGGCACCTGACCTCGCCGGGTCCTTCGTTGACGTAGAAGTAGAGCGGCTTGCCCGCGTAGGTCACCTGCCGGCGCCCGTCGCGCCGGCGGATGGAGCCCAGGAGCGAGCTTCGCGCGGCTCCGGCCGCCCGCGGGCGCCCGCTCGTGTAGACCGGCGGCCACGCCTTGGCGCACGCGCCGTAGCACGTGGTCCTGTCGCGGCGGTCGCGCTGGAAGACGTAGATCGCCTGGCCGCGCGTGTCGAAGAGCATCCGCCCGAAGCGCGACGGCCGGGTGGTGATCGTCGTCCCGCGAGCCGCGGCACTCGCCGAAGGCGCGTCGCTCGAGGCCGCTCCGGCGGCATCGACCGGTGCCGGCCAGGCGACGGCCGCGACCGCGACGAACGCGCCGAGCGCCACTCGGAAGGACGTCATCAGCGCGGATCGAGGTCGAGGGCGACGCTGTTCATGCACCAGCGCTGGCCACCGTCGGCGCGCGGGCCGTCGTCGAAGACGTGCCCGAGGTGCGAGTGGCAGCGCCCGCACCGGGCCTCCGTGCGGGCCATGCCGAGCTTGCGGTCGGTCCGCAGCTCCACCGCGTCGGGGGTGACCGTCTTCGTGAAGCTCGGCCACCCGGTGCGCGAGTCGAACTTCGCCGCGCTGTCGAACAGCGCGTTCCCGCATGCCCGGCAGCGGTAGGTCCCGTCGTCGCTCGTCTTGACGTACTCGCCGCTGAACGGGCGCTCGGTGCCGGCCTTGCGCAGGACCTTGTACTCCTCGCGCGTCAGCCGCTCGCGCCACTCGTCCTCGCTGTGCGCGAGCGGCCGCAGGCCGTCGACCTGCGCGGCAGGCGACTCCGCAGCGGACGGCAGCGCGCACGAAACGCCCGTGCCGCGCAGGTTGCAGTAGCCCCCCGGGTCCTTGTGGAGATACTGCTGGTGCTCGGCCTCGGCGTAGAAGAACGTCCCGGCGCGGTCGAGCTGCGTCGTGATCGGACCCCGGCCGGCGTCGGCGAGTGCGCGGCCGTAGGCGTCGCGCGAGGCCTCGGCGTCGCGGCGCTGGGCTTCGCTCGTCCACAGGACGGCGGAGCGGTACTGGCTTCCGCGGTCGTTGCCCTGGCGGTCGCCTTGCGTCGGGTCGTGGGCCTCCCAGAAGCGACGCAGCAGCTCGCCGTACGCGATGCGCTGCGGGTCGAACGCGACGAGGACCGCCTCTGCGTGACCGGTGCGCCCGCCACACACCTCGCGGTAGGTCGGGTGGTCGGCCGATCCGCCGGCGTAGCCCGTCGCGGTCGTGTAGACGCCGTCGAGCTCCCAGAACAGCCGCTCGGCGCCCCAGAAGCACCCGAGGCCGAAGACCGCAGTCTCGATGCCGGCCGGGAAGGGAGGCTCGAGCGGAGTGCCGAGCACCGCGTGCCGCTCGGGAACGGGGAAGGGCGACACGTCGCGTGGGGGCGACGGGGTCTGCGGGCGCTTGAAGAGGGACTGGAGCGGTTGCACCTCTTCGACGCTACCTCGGAGTTCTTACGACGCGATGACGAACCGATCTGCCGGCAGCAGGATGGGGTCCCGCCCGGTCGATGATGTTCAGGCCCCTTGCCCGAGGTTGATCATCAGCCCGCCGTCCATGTAGTACGTCGCCCCCGTGACGTAGTCGCTGTCCGGCGAGGCGAGGAAGACGGCAAGCCGGGCGATCTCCTCCGGCTCGGCGGCTCGCTTCCAGGGAATGCTCTGGACCTGCTCGGCGAGCAGGTCGGGGTCGTCGATGGCCGCCTGGTTGAACGGCGTGAGGACCATGCCGGGGCCGAGGGAGTTGACGTTGATCCGCATCGGGGCGAGCTCGAGCGCGAGCGTCCGCGTGAGCATCTTCAGCGCTCCCTTGGAGCAGTCGTAGTCGGCGCCGCCGACGTTGGGGATCTCCTGGTGGACCGAGGTGACGTTGATGATCTTGCCGCCCGCCTCGGCACCCGCCCTGCGCAGCTGCACGTACCGGCGGCAGCAGAAGAACGCCCCGTACACGTTCGTCCTGATCGCCTGGTCGAACGTCGCGGTCGCGAGGTCGGCGACCTCGTCGCCGGAGGCGTCGACGCCCGCGTTGTTCATGAGGATGTCGACGCGGCCGAACTCGTCGACCGCCTCGTCGAACAGCCGGCCGACCTCGTCCTCCTCCGAGATGTCGGCCTGGACGACGACGGCACGTCCGCCCGCCGCTTCGACCGTGCGCCTGCTGTGCTCGGCGCCGTCCGCGTCGTCGAGGTAGTGCACGACCACCGAGGCGCCATCCTCGGCGAACGCGGCGGCAGTGGCTTGCCCGATGCCGGAGTCCGATCCGGTGATCAGGGCGATCTTGTCCTGTAGGCGTCCGCTCATATGGCGTACATGGTCGCTGACCGGTGGCCGTCAGACGTGAACAGATCCTTACGGTCCGAGGCGCGGCCCCCGGCCGGAGACGTCAGGCCGCTCGCAGCTCTCGGCTCAGGACGAGGCCGAGCACGGTCCGGATCGCCGCCACGGCCGCGAGCTTGCCGATCTCGGTGAAGGTCGGGGCGATGGCGGTGGCCAGCACGTCGGCCGCGACCTCGAACTCGAGGCCGAGCAGCAGCGCGCGAGCCAGGCTCAGCCGCGCGTCCTCGATGTTCCCCCACGCCGGGTTGAGCGCCCCGAGCACGGCGGGCACGGTGACACGCCCCACGCCCGCGACGATGATGAGGGCGCCGAGCACCTCGATGACCAGGACCGCGACGTCGACGGCGTCGGCGACCTCGGCGCTCACACAGCACCGCGACCCACGCGCTCGCACTCGGTCAGGCGCCATGCCGCGTCGATCAGCCCGACGTGCGAGAAGGCCTGCGGGAAGTTGCCGAGCAGCTCGCCGCGCTGCGGGTCGGCCTCCTCGGCCAGCAGCCCGATGTCGTTGGCGCAGGCGCCGGCGCGCTCGAACCACGTCTCCGCCCGCGCCAGTTCGCCGCCGAGCGCCAGGCATTCGACGAGCCAGTAGGTCGAGATCAGAAAACCGGAGGGATCGTCGGCCCAGCGCCGGACGAGGCCCGTGTCGCCGAGACGCTGCTCGATCGCCTCGATCGTCTTCCACATGCGCGGATCGTCGGCGGGCAGGAAGCCGACGATCGGCAGCAGCAGGACCGACGCATCGAGCTCGTCGGAGCCGAACGCGCCGGCGTAGGCACCGGCCTCCTCGCTCCACGCCTCCCGCACGACCGTCTCGTGGATCGCGTCGCGCTGCTCTGACCAGCGCTCGACGTCGGCGCGATCGCCGAGCGCAGGAGCAAGCGTGACGGCCCGGTCCAGCGCGACCCAGCACATGACCTTCGACGAGGTGTAGTCGCGGCGCTCGTCGCGGGCCTCCCACATGCCGGCGTCCGCCTCGCGCCAGGTCGACGCCGCGCGGTCGGCCAGCGTGGTGAGCAAGGCCTGCGTGTCCGGGTCGAGCTCACCGAGCTGGTCGCGCAGCTGGTGGGCGGCGTCGAGCACCTCGCCGAGCACGTCGAGCTGCTCCTGGTCCCACGCGCCGTTCCCCACGCGGACGGGCCGGCTCTCGCGAAAGCCGTGCAGGTGGTCGAGGTCGTGCTCGGTCAGGTCGCGCTCGCCCTCGACGCCGTACATGATCTGCACGCGCTCGTGGCTGCGCACCTGCCCGGCCGCGCGAGCGATCCACGTGAACAGGCGGTTGGCCTCGTCGGGGCACGCGGCGATCCACAACGCCCGAATGGTCATGCTCAGATCGCGCAGCCACGCGTAGCGGTAGTCGAAGTTCAGCTCGCCGCCGATCGTCTCGGGCAGCGACGTCGTCGCTGCGGCCACCACCGCGCCGGTCGGCTGGTAGGTCAGGCCCTGCAGGACGAGCGCGCTGCGGCGCACCGCGTCGCGATGACGTCCTTGGTACCCCTCGTGCTCGCTCGCCCAGGAGCGCCACGCGGCGATCGTGTCCTCGAGCGCCGGGACCGCCGCCTCGACATCGCGTGTCGCCGCCCGCGCCGCGTTGAGCCGCAGCTCGACCGGTCGGCCGGTCGGCGCCGTGAACCGGGCGCAGACGTCGCCGCCGTCGACCGTGAGGTCGACGCCTGCACGCAGCTCCAGCCGCACCGGGCCGCCGACCGCGTCGACGCCGCCGTCGACCTCCTCCAGCAGCGGCACGGTCAGCCCGTACTCCATGCGCGCGGCGAGCCGCATCTGCATGACCACCTCGCCGCGCAGCGCCTCGACGCAGCGCAGCAGGACGTGCGGGCTGCCGGCGCCGATGGCGTGACCGCGGACACCGGGCGCGAAGCCCAGCGCATCCGTGACCGCTACCTCACCCGATGCCGTCCGGAAGATCGTGCGCAGGACGAGCGTGTCGGGGACGTACTCTCGGGTCACCGTGTGCTCCTCGACGGGGTGCAACGACCAGTGCCCTGCGTCGGCGTCGAGCAGACGGCCGAACACCGACGGCGCGTCGAAGCGCTCGGGACACCACCAGTCCACCGACCCGGTGCGAGCGACGATCGCGGCCGAGTGGCAGTCCGAGAGGAACGCGTAGTCGTCGACCCTCGGCGTTGAGGGACCGCTCATCCGCGCGGGGGGATGATGCGCAGGATGCGGTCGTCGCCCGGCTGCGGCGCGCCGCGCCCGTCGCGGTTGGAGGTCGTGACCCAGAGCGTCCCGTCGGGAGCCTCGGTGATCGCGCGCAGGCGACCGAAGCGCCCGCGAAGGACCGGCCGGTCGCGGACCACGCGGCGGCCGGCGATTCGCAGCCGCCGCAGTGTCCGCCCCTTGAGCGCGGCGACGACCAGCGAGCCGCTCCATGACGATCCCGGCCGCGTGACGAAGGCCGCGCCCGAGGGGGCGATCGTCGTGGGGTAGACCTGCACGGGCGCGGCAAAGCCGCCGTGGCGGCGCCCGCGGACCCGCGGCCAGCCGTAGTTGCGGCCGCGCTCGACGAGGTTGACCTCGTCGTCGCCGCTCGCGCCGTCGAAGCCGCTCGGTCCGTGATCGGTGGCGAACAGCCGCCCTGTCCGCGGCTGCCAAGCGAGGCCCTGCGGGTTGCGCATGCCGATCGCGAAGAGCTCGGGGGAGCGCGTGCGACCCCGGTACTGCGTGCGGGTCAAGCGCAGCACCTTGCCGTTCAGCGACCCGCGATTCTGCGCGAGCCCGCCGCGCCCGGCGTCGCCGGTCGCGACGTACAGCCGGCGGTCGGGGCCGAAGCGCAGCCGCCCCGAGTCGTGGATGGTCCCGGCGGCGATGCCGCCGAGGACGAGCCCGTCGTCGCGCAGCCGGCCGTCGCGGAAGCGCAGGCGGCGGACCTGCATGCCGGCACCCCGCGTCACGTAGACGTAGACGAAGCGCGCGCCCCGCGCGAACGCGGGGTCGACGGCGATGCCGAGCAGTCCGCCCTCGCCGCGCGCCGAGGTCGCCACGCGTCCTGCCGGCTGCGCACGCAGGCGTCCGCGGCTGCTCACGAGCCGGATGCTGCCCGGCCGCTCGGTCACCAGGGCGCGCCCGTCGGGCAGTAAGGCGATGTCCCAGGGGACGACAAGACCCTTGCCGACGACCTCCACGCGGACGCCCTTCGCGCTGCGGCGCGGCGCCTGTGCCGCGCGGGCCGGCATCACCGTGCTCTGCGGCGCTTGCGCTTGCGCGGCCGGCGCCGGCGCTGTCGCAACGGCCGGGCCCGCAGCATCGGCGCCGCACGCCGCGGCGGCCAGCACCACGAGCGGGGCAAGGACGATGTGCGACGAGCGAGCCACGCCGCGAGTATCCCCGGCCGCGCACCCCGCGTCCCTTACGGTTCACGAACGACGGCTACCCTCGCCGGACCGCACCTACCGCGGCAGCGAGAAGCCGACGGTCGACCCGCTTGCCGTATCGGCGAGCCACATGCGGCCGCCGTGGGCCTCGACGATCGCCCGCGAGATGGCCAACCCCAAGCCGGCGCCGGCCCCGCCACGCGCCGCCCCCTCACCGCCGCGGTAGAACGGCTCGAAGATGTGCTCGCGATCCTCGCGGTCGATGCCCGACCCGGTGTCGGCGACCGTGACGTCGACCCCCGCGTCGGAAGCGCGCACGGCGACGCGGACCGCCCCTCCGGCCGGGGTGTGCTCGAGCGCGTTCTGCAGGAGGTTCACGAGCACCCGGGCGATCCGCTCGGGCGCGAGCTCGACCGGCGGGAGGTCGTCGGCGAGGTCGACGACGAGCGCGACGCCGCGCGCGTCGGCGCTCGCGCGCATCTGGTCGGTGGTCTCGCGAACCACGCCGTCGACCGGCATGCGCACGCGCGTCCACGTCACCTCGCCGGCCTCGATGCGCGACAGCTCGAAGACCTGCTCGGTCAGCTGCGTCAGCGAAGCGATCTGCGCAAGCATCCGCTCCGCGTAGACCGCTCGTTGCTCAGGCTCGATGAGCTCGTCGCGGATCGCGTTGGCCAACAGCTGGAGTCCGGTCAGCGGCGTGCGCAGGTCGTGCGAAACGCCGACGAACAGGGTGCGGCGCGGCGCCTCCGCGCGATCGCGCTCGGCGGCGCGCTCGCGAAGCTGGTCGACCATGGCCTTGATCAGCGCGTGCCGCGTGGCCTGGGCCTCGTCGCGCTCGGCCTCGCAGAGCCTGAGCTGTTCGGTCATCGCGTTGCCGGCAGCGGCGAGACGCGCGACCTGATCGCCCCCGCCGACCGTCAGGCGCGCGGAGCGGTCACCGGCACCCACCGCTGCGAGCTCGTCGGCGACCACGTCGATGTCGTCACCCACCGCCATACCGACCACGTAAGCGGCCCACACCACCAGCACGACGGTCGCGGCGAGCATCGACGCGAGGAGCACCCCGTCACCCGACGACGCATCGTGCAGGGCGACGACGAGCCAGGCGCTGCCCGCACCGGCAAGCGTGCCGCCGGCGACGACCGTCGCGAACTGCAACCCGATCGTGGCGACACGCTCACGCCAGGCCAGCACCAGGTGCGCGACCGCGAGGATGGCCACGCCGGCGAGCGCGATGGCCGAGGCAGCCGCGACAGCACTTGAGCGTCCTCCGTCGAGCGCCGCGGCGACGACGCCGAGGAGGAGCATCGCAGCGAGGAGGACGAAGCCCGAGCGCTTGCTGGGCGCAGCCCGGCGCACGCGTCGATGATCGCCGTGACCACCCATCGGAGGCCTACGTCGCGACCGGCGCCGCCTCGAGGAAGAACACCTCGGCCGCGACCCGGTCGGCGACGTGGTTGGCGCTGAGGAACGTCTTGACGCGCCGGCCGGTGAGTCGCTCGACGGCGGCACAGAACGCGGCCTGGTGACGGCGCTGGAAGCTCCGGCGCTCGACGAGGATCGCGCCATCGTCCGTGCGCTGCTCGGCGTCCGACGACGTCCTCCAGCACGCAGACGAGCAGGTCCTCCATCAGGTAAGTCGTGACCGCCGTGCGGTCGATGGCGTAGTAGTCACCGTAGATGTCCGCGATCGCTTCCGAGACATCCTCCAGCACAAGTCCGGGATCCATGCGTGCCACCGCTCTCATTGGCGACGCGCGCAGGGCGAGAGGGGTGGAGACTCCAAGCGGACGCTCCCGTGAGGGTACCCGCGCAGCTGCCCGCCGACCGCTCGCGCGACGGCCCGTCATCGACACGTAAGGACTGCGCCTGCTCGGGTCCGCGCGGATCTCTTCGCACTTCGCGAGCTCGACGTGGACGAGTTCGCACGCCGTCGACGTCCCCGCGCTCACCATGGGCGTCGGCGGCGATGCCAGCCGGGCCGCGGCGCTGGGAGCCTCGCCTACTCGGGGGGCGGCGGAATCGGCGAGGCCTGCAGAGCGAGTGCGAGCGCCAGGAGGTTCGACGCGCACGCCTTGCCGGTGCTGATCGACCACTTGCGTTCGTCCGTGTTCAGCCATTCCTCCGCGCCTGGTCCGGGCCCCTTGTTCCAGTAGGTCCAGTTCTGGCCGCCGAGCCAGGTCGGGACGGCCATGATTAGGATCTCCGAGGCGAGGATGCGCTCGCGGATCGTCGGCCACTCATCGCCGTCGGAGATCGCCTCCGACACCACGCCGAAGTCGATCTAGTGATCGGCGAGGCGGATGACGTCGGTCTCGACGCCCTGCTCGCGCAACGCGCCGAGGACGACCTGTGCGAGCGACTCGGAGTTCGACTCCGCTGGCGAGCGCTTCAGCGTGCAGACGAGACAGGTCGCGCGCATCGGCTCAGGCCGTCCCGGCTGGCCCGCCGCGCAGGCGGTCGTAGACGGCGCCGGTGGCCTGCGCGAGGACGAGCTTGTCGGCGACGTCGATCGCGAGGTCACGACGTGTCCAGCGCCACGGGGGCGCGTTGAGCCCGAGCGCGACGGTCGTCGCGACGTCTCCAGGCCAGAGCGTGACGAAGACGGTCGCGACGGCCCGCTGGCCGCGCAGACCACGGCGGCGGGCTATGGCAGCGTGCGCTGCCCCCCACCCCAGGCCGACTCCGAAGTGCGCAGCGTTGTTCAGCCGTCGCTTGGCGGCGCCGCGCTTCGGCGCGATCGGCAGGACGCGCATCAGCAGGTTCGCCGGCTCGTAGCTCTCCGCCCGCCCGGTGATCGGCATCTCGACGAGCTTCTGCCATGCCGTCATCACAGCCACCCCCGCGAGCCCCGCGATCACTCCTCGACCCAGGCTGGGCACCAGATCGTGCGGTGGAATCTGTGCAGCGGCGGTGATCATGAGCGAGACCTACCCCGACGACCTCGCGGCTGATCGCTGTGAGCAGCTCGTCACCCGCACGGGCCCCAGCTGCCCATGGTCGTGACGACCACCCGTCCCCGGCCAGTCCTTACGAGACGGGGACGGTTCGCGAACGGTCCGCGAAACCGACCGCGAGCGGGCGGCGCGAGGGGTAAGCATGGTGGACCGGCGGCAGTCAGCCGCCCTTCACTGACGTGAGACCTCTGGAGGTCCTCCATGCGTCGTTCCGCCGTCTTGGCCGCACTCGCGGCTGCAACCGTCCCTGCCTTCGCGCTGCCCGCAGGCGCCGCCGCAGCGGCACCGCCCGACGCCACCCCGACGCGGCCAGGGGCGGTCTACGCGGCCACCAACGACCCGACGGGCAACGAGATCCGGGTCTTCAACCGAGCCGCGGACGGTCGGCTCACGCCGGCCGGCGACGTCGCGACCGGAGGACTGGGCAGCGGCAACTTCGAGCAGTCGGCCAACAGCGTGGTGCTCGGCGGCCGAGGCGGTGAGTCCTCGCCGATCAACTTCACCGGTTCCGCGCGGTTCCTGCTCACCACCAACACCGGGAGCGACAGCGTCTCGATCTTCCGGGTCGAGCCCGGCGGCCTCGAGCTCGTCGAGGTCGAGGAAGGTGGTCAGCTCGACCGCCCGATCAGCGTGACCGTGTCCAACGGCGTCGTCTACGCGCTCAACAGCGACCAGTCGCAATGCGCCACGCTCAGCGCGACCATCACCGGCTTCACCCTGGACGAGGACGGTCAGCTCACCCCGATCCCCGGGTCGACGCGCCCGCTCGCCGGCAACGGTCCGCCCTTCTCGGGCTGCACGCAGGTGTCGTTCGACAAGACCGGCGATGTGCTCGCCGTGACCGAGAAGAACGCCGACGTGATCACCACGTACCGCGTCGGCCGCGACGGCCTCGCGTCGCAGCCGATCCGCAACGAGACGCCGGGTGTCGGCCCGTTCGGCTTCACGTTCACCCAGACCGACCGACTCCTGACCACCGAGAACAACGGCCAGTTCGAGGGCCAGGGAGCGGCCTCGTCATTCCGGATCGAGAAGGACGCGACGCTCACCGCCGTGAGCGGCGACGTGCGCAACACACAGACCGACACGTGCTGGATCGTCCTGACCGACAACGGCAAGTACGCGTACGTCACCAACGCGATGAGCAACAACATCTCGAGCTACCGGGTCCGCCCGGACGGCACGATGACGCTCCTCGAGGCGATCGCCGGCCGCGCCGACGAGCTGCCCCGGCCGGTCGCCATCCCCGAGGACCTGACGCTCAGCGGTGACAGCCGCTACCTCTACGCGCGCAACGCGCGCGACGGCGACATCTTCGCCTTCGCCGTGCAGTCCGACGGCACGCTCGAGGAGATCCAGAACCTCCCGAGGGCCTTGCCGCCCGGCGCCATCGGCGTGGCCGCCCGCTAGTCCGCCGTCGAGGCATCGGTGGTCGTCCCGACCAACGGGACGGCCACGCGCTGCCGCCGATCGAGCAGTCAGACCGCGTGAGGTTCGTCCGGCACGAACCGCGTCGCGGCGACGAGTCCGAGGCCACCGACCCCCAGGACGACGAAGAACGCCGTTGCCGTGCCGTCGTCGTCGAAGCCAAAGACGAACGGCGCGAGAACGAGGGCCACGACGAACACGTAATCGATCATCCCGTGAACGGCCGGCGGGATGAGCTTGATGACGCCCCGCGACCAGGCGGTCGTCATCGCAACGCCCAGCTCGGCGACGCCCCCCACGACGGAGACCGACTTCGCGGTGTCGCTCTCGAAGCCGAGGACGAACGGTCCGAGGATGAGCACGGCGCCCAGGACGTAGTCGAGCAAGCCATGGACGCCGGGCGCGATCGGTCCTTTGGTGAGCATGAACGGCATCTACCCCTCACCCCTCGCGAGCATCCGGGCTTGGGCGGACGCGGTCGATCGTCCGCTCTGCCCGCTCCGGCAGCGCTCAGCCCGACGCCGCGACGAGCGCGGCCCGCGCCGTCTGCGCGCGCCGCACCGTGTCCGCGGTGGTGCCGCCTGGCGCCTCGTAGTAGATCGTTCGCGTGTTCTCGAGGTCGTTGACGCCGTCCTTGGTGCGGTCGGTCGACGGGATGCCGGCGGACTGCCATGGACCGCTGGCGCCGACCGCCTCGCTGTCGCCCGTGCACTGCCTGCCCGACTTGCTGCCAGGCCGGAGGTTGTCGAGGTACCAGGAGGTCATCGTGAAGCCGGGGATCGTCGTGCGCGTCTGATGCACGATCGAGAGGCTGCCCTGCGTCGCGCCGCTCACCCTCTCCCACTCGAGCGTGCCGGCGGTGATCGTGTCGGGCTTGCCGTCGATCGTCACACCACGCTGGTCTGCGCTGTGGCGATAGGTCATGCCGAACGCCGCCCGCGTGTAGTCGTAGAAGTCCATCGTCCCGTTGATCGCGTGAACTCGCAGGGCGGTCACGACGTCGTGGCGGCGGGGGTAGAAGAGGTGGGTGCGCTGGGTGTAGGGCCCAGAGTTCGCGCCCATGTAGGAGCGGATCGCGCGGATCGGGCCGTTCTTGTTGACGACGAAGGCGCCCTCGGCGTTCGAGAAGGTGTCCTCGCTGCGTATGCAGCTCCCCGGCCCGAACTGGAACTTGTGCCGGTCGAGGAGGTCGACGCCGCTCGCGCCGCCGGTGAAGACGCGCAGCCGGTCGTCGACCCAGCGGTCGGAGAAGTGGCGCTGGTAGAACGGCGTGGTCACCGTCGAGTCCTCGGGGTTCGGCCCGTTCGCGAGGTTGTAGGCGGCCGGGTAGGTCCCGCCGTTGGCCAGCCGGAAGGTGTAGCTGACCGGCCACGTCCGGGCGGCGCCCGGGTCGAGCGTCGTCCCGTCGCGGCGGAACAGCGTGACGTGGCCCTCGGCGGCCGCATCGAGCGGATCGGTGACGCGCACGCGCACGCCCGACCCGGGGACCACGCCCACGGGCTCCGTCCCGTCGTCCAGGATCCCGAGGTCGGCGGCCATGAGCGCCACCTCGTCGTCAGCGTCGAAGGTCGCCTCCGGGTCGGGGCCGGTGTACGTCGCGGCGTCGGTGTACTGCGTCGCGACGACCCCGGTCGGCGTGCCGGCGTACGGCTTGGCAAGGTCGAGCATCGCTCGCTCGTCGACCTGCACCGGCACCTGTTGCCAGCCGGTCCCAGCCGCGAAGCGGAACGCCACGATGTCCTGCGGCGCGGCCCCGGCGAGGCCGGGGACCTTCGCACCGGTCAGCACGACCGGATCGTCGGGGCGGTTGAGCGGGGCGGCGCTCGCCGCCGTTGTCGTCAACAGCGCGGCGAGCGCGCATGCGAACGCGGCGGCGGGGAGGCCCTTCATGAGCCGACGCTAACCGCGCCGGTCCCAGAGTGCAAGGAACCCTATGTCGAGTCGCCGCGGTCTCGCGCGATGCTGGTCTCGGACCTACGACCCCTTCTGTAGCGTGCTGATGCACGCGCTTGAGCACCTGCGGGAACGAAGGCCAGCCGCCGCTGACGTTCGCCGGAAGAAGACCGGCCGCGTCGCCGTAGCGCTCCTCCAGCCATGCGCGTAGCTCCGAGCCCGGCTCCGCCGAGAACGCGAGGCTCGACGCGTACCCGGCCTCCGGGCGCACCGTCCAGCCGCCGTAGTGGGTGGCCGAAACCACCTGCATGTCCGCCAGGATGATCTCGAAGTCCCGCGATCCTCGAGCCAGCGCGTCGGTCGAGCATCCGCATCCACAGGACGGTCTGCGTCTCGGCGACGTTGTGACCCCAGATGGCGAGCGCGTCGCAGTGGTCGACGTCGGTGTAGGAGCCGGGCTGTCCGTCGGTGCCGAACGACGCCTTCAGCGCCGCCGCCGCGGTCGCGGTGCACAGGCGCGTGTTGCCGTCCATGTGCGGCGAGCCGATCCCGGCCTTGCCGATCACCCCGAGCGTGTAGTACTCCTCCAGGAAGAGCTGGCCGGACGTGTAGAAGCCGATCCGACCCCAGCCGCCGGGGGTGTCGAGCAGTTCGCGTGAGCGGCCGACGATGCGGCCCATGGCGGTGTCCCAGTCGCTCTCGACGAGCCGGCCGCCGTCGCGCACGAGCGGGCGCGTCAGCCGGTCGGGTGACGCGTTGGCCTGCCAGCCGTAGAGGTCCTTGACGTCGAGCCGGCCGTGGTTGATGCGGTCGTCCGCGCGGCCGCGGACGCCGACGATCCGGCCGTCCTGCACGCCGAACTCGTAGCCGTCGCCGTTGGAGTGCAGCACCGACGCCGTCTGCACCCACCGGTCGACGTCGTCCTCGGAGACACCCTCCTCGAGCACGGCGTCGACTCGCACCGGCCAGTCGTCGCCGGCCGCGTACGGCGTCCGCTCACCCCACGGGTCGGCGATGCGCGCGGGAGGCGTCCCGCCGGCGTTGGAGGTGGTCGTCGCGATCGCTGCGCCCTACCCGGGATCCCGGCACTGACACGAGGAGGGTCAGACCCATGACGCGATCACTCGCTCACCGTCGTCGCGTCGACACCTCGACGCCGTTTCTGAAGCGTTTCGGCGATCACGATCTCGACCGTCTCGGCGAACAAGTAGGCAGTGACCGCTGCGGCCGCGGCGATCGGCCACGCGGCGTCGCTCGTGACAAGGTCGCTGACGGCCAGCGCCACAAGCGCAGCGAGTCCGACCGAGACGAAGTTCATGGCGGTGCCCAACGTCGCGACAGTCGACTCGTGGGAGGGCAGAGGCTTGCGGAACCCGCGTGACGCGAGCCCCTCGAGAACGGTGAACGCGGCGACGGCGGCCAGCGCGAAGAGCATGAGGTCGACGGCACCCGGGGAGCCGTGCTGTCGCTGCACCGCCGCGAACGTGGTCGTGATCATGATCGAGAAGCCGAAGGCGGTGCTCTCCTCGCGGATCGTGCTCCTCGCGGCTCGGTCGAGGATGTTCGTCGGCTGGTCGTCATCCGTCGCTGAGGACGCGTCGCGAGTCACGAGAGCTCCAGATCGTCGAGGCGATCGACGACGACGTCCGCGGTCACCGTGGGTGTGAGCGGGACCGACAATCGATGCCCGGCCGCGGCGAGACGGTCGAGCCCGGTGACGACGTCCGGGAACGGAGGCAGCTCGTCAGGGACCTCGCCGCCGGCCGCCTCGAGCAGCTCGGCGAACGGACGGAAGTCGCCGGCGAGCGTGTGCGCCATCGCGAGGCGCACGGCGTTCTGGAGGACGTCGGTCTGCTCGCCGGGATCGAGCAGCGTGCCGTTGAGATCGAACGAGATGGTGGCCATCGCGTGGCCGTACCCGTCTTCGGCGACGAGGACCTGACTGGCCGACGCCGACGCCGGTCTCGCGGAGGCGCTCACGCGTGATCGCTACGCCCGTAATCAGCAGCGGCTTCACGTCGGCGGTGCTCGGCACGATCGCCGGGGCCGGCGGGTTGTCCGGCAACCGGGAATGTGACGGCCGGTCAATTCCTGGTGAAACTGGAGGGAGCAGGGGCGGGCGCGTCATCCACCCGTCGCGCGGCAACGCCCGGCGATTCTGCCCAGACGCGCCCGCCACCTCCCCCGAACGTCATGGACACGCCGCCGCGATACGAGAAAGCCCAGGCCGAGATCCGTCGGCGCGTCGCCGCGGCGTCTGCAGCGGCGAAGGAACCCGCGCGCTCAGCAGATGGCGCTCGGGTCCGCGCAGAGATGAGCCGGCTGTCTGCCACCGCACGGTCGGCGCACCTGCGCCACGCGCCCGGTGCGCCGCTGCGGGCCATCATCAGCTAGCACAACGCGCGTCCGGCGACGGCGCCGACGCGGCAGCCCGAGTCCCGCTCACCGGGCCTCGACCGGAGCATCGTCGCGGCGGCGAGGCCGCCCGCGGCCGGTCAGTGGCTGTGCAGCGCGAGGACGAGGTCGTCGTTGTTCAACTTCGACCGGCTCTCGATACGTCGTGCGACATCGTCGCGGTGCTGAGAGTCACTGTGCTGAGCGGAGGCGGGACAGTCGGCGCAAGAGCCTCGAGGCCGCGCGCCGTCCTACTGTCCGACCTGATGAACCGTCTCGAACGGTACGGGGCTCGGACCGCTCTCGGGCGCCGCGCACATCGGGAACTCCATGAGAACGGTGGTCCCGACGCCGTCGAACCCGGGCGTCACCTCGATCCGGTCGGCGAGCGCCGTCATGAGCGGCACTCCAAGACCGAAGCGCGTGCTCTCCGTGCCGGTGCCGCGATCGTCGACGCGGACGGTGAGCCAGGCCCCGTCGGTGGCGGCGGCGAGCTTGATCTCGCCGTCCACATCGGCGGGATACGCGTGACGGACGGCGTTCGTCACCGCCTCCGAGAAGGCCACCGCGAGGTCGTCCCGCTCAGCGGCCGGCATGCCGTACTCGGCCGCGAAGGCCTGCACCCAGCGGCGCGCCTCGCCGATGGCCGCGACAGTCGCTTGCAGGTGTAGACGCGCCACTGCGACGGCGCGCGAATTGGTGCTCATCATTGCCCTCCGTCTCCGTCCGCCGCCCGTCATCGCTGACGCCGTGCGTCCGGCTTCGTTGGTCTGTTTGTCGCGTCCGGCGGAGCCCGGTCGGGCACCGTCGTCCGGTTGTCCGCACGGTAGCTGACTCGTAGTCAGTTGTTCGCGGTCTGATGGGAACCAACACCCCGCGGAGGGCGCGCGTTCAGTTGCCGCACGCGAACGCGGATCGGTAACGACACGTCGTGGGTCTCTGCGACCTATGGCTCAGCGTGCCGAATGCGCGACGGGCCCTCTTCGCCCTTCGGGTAGAAGATGAAGGTCTCGATGCAGAGACCGTCGACCTCGGTGTCGATGCTGCTCTGGAAGGACCGGATCGTGCGCCCCGTGATCTGCTCGACCGGATCGCAGAACTCGCGGATGCTCGCGTACTGGAAGAACATCCTGAGATCGCGCAGGCGCTGGTGCTCGCCCATCTTGATCATGTTGCGCTCGACAGGCGTGAGCGTGTCCTCCAGGAAAGTCGTCAACGCGTCCTCGCCGGACCACACGGTGCGGACCCTCGTGGGCCCTCTTCCGAACTGGTCCTTGTAGAGCCGGACCATCGTGTTCGACACTTCCATCAGGACGCTGCTGTGCGCCTCGGCGACGGTGGGCTGCTGCTCCTCGGCGGACATCGTCCCGCCTTTCTGCTTCTCGGTGTGGGGACGCTCAGGCGAGAAGCTGAGACAGGAGCGTGAGCTCACTCTAGTTCACCCGTGGCGCATCTGCGCCCACCGAGAACGATGCGGAGATACCACCGCGCCCTCGACTGTCGAGCCGGCCCGCCACCAGACAGAGAACGACGCCCCCGCGCGCCCCAAGGCGCTCGAGCGTCGAGAAGATCGAAGTTGCGCCGAGCGCCATGGGTCCGATGACGAGCCAAGCTCGACTGGTGTCCACCGTAGTGGCTCTTGTCGTCAGCTGTGCGAACAGGTCCGCACGCAACATCAACCCTGCGCTGTAGGTCGTATCGGCGCTGGTCGTTGCCATCGAACCGGTCCTGACTGGTTGGGCCGGCTTCTACGGCGCGGCCAGAGCTGCCGCCCTACCCAGGCTGCCGGCTACAACCGATCTCGGCGCGCGTCGATCGCGTACAGGCCGCCCGATGTCAGAGAGCGCAGCCGTGACCGCCAGCCAGCGCTCGAGGTACGTCACGTCCACGCGCCCTCCAGGCAGGCGAACCAGCGTGCCGCCGCCGTCCAGCGCGTGGTCACGCGGAACCCGGAGGCCGCCGCCAGCTCGTCGGCGGCGTCGGCGCCGACGCGGCCCCACGGAAAGAGCACGCTCCTTCCCTGCGGCGTCTCGAGCCGACCGTACGACGTCGTGAGCCCGACCCCCGGCGGCTCGAGTTCCACCAAGGCGCGACCGCCGGGCGCCAGCAGATCGGCCGCGCGTCGGAGAAGCGCCGCCGCATCGCCACCGATGCCGATGTTGCCGTCGAGGAGCAGGACCGATCGCCACTCGCCCGCCCTCGGCACAGCACCGAACACCGACGCCTCGACGACCGGGGCACCGCGCAGCCGGCCGGCGCCGATCGCCTCCGGCAGCACGTCGATGCCCAGCACGTCCACGCCGCGGTCGTGCAGCGCCTGCACGTGCCTTCCCGGGCCGCAACCGACGTCCAGAACGGGTCCGACCGCAAGCTCCAGCAGCGCCGTCTCCTCGTCGGTCGGCGGGTCGAGCCAGCGCGCGACGTCGAGCGTCGTCGCCGTACCGTCGGCCCATCGCATCCGGTGCTGGGTCCGCCTCGAGGAAGCCGCGCTCCGCAGCGCGTCGCCGAGCAGCGACAGCGGTTCGGCGCCGACGGATCCAGCGACCGCGCTCACCGGCGGTGCCCGTCCTGCACGAGCGCCTGGCGCATCGACCGCTTCACCACG
>CADCVT010000345.1 GCA_902806215.1 uncultured Solirubrobacteraceae bacterium
CTTCGGGTCGATGAACGTGCTCGACAACACCGCCTTCCCGCTGCGCCAGCACACGGACAAGGGCGAGGACGAGATCACGGACATCGTGATGCGCCGCCTGACCGAGGTCGGCCTCGGCGAGGCGACCGACAAGATGCCCAACGAGCTGTCGGGCGGCATGCGCAAGCGCGCCGGGTTCGCACGCGCGCTCGTGCTCGACCCGGACATCGTCCTCTTCGACGAGCCGGACTCCGGACTGGACCCGGTGCGCACCGCGCTCCTGGGCGAGCTCATCCAGGAGATCCACGCGGAGATGATGGACGAGCGCTCCGACGGTGACCGCAGGGCCCCCGCCTTCACGATCATCACCCACGACATCATGACCGCCCGCCGCGTCGCCGAGCACATCTCGGTGCTGTGGAAGGGCCGCATCGTGGAGTCCGGCCCGGCCGAGGAGCTCTTCGAGTCCGACAAGCCGTTCGTGCGCCAGTTCCTGTCCGGGGAGTCGCAAGGCCCCCTCGGTATGGAGTAAGACCTAACACGCACTGAACATCAGGGGGATAGACATCACCCCGTCGGTCCCCGGTCTGTCGTACCCCCACCTCTGTCCCGCACCCGCCCCCACCCGCTTAGGACGTCGTCTTGACGGCCGCCCGCGCTGTCGCGCTGGCGGCCCTCGTCGTCGCGGGCGTGCTCGTGGCGATGATGCTGCTCGGCGGCAACGAGATGACGGCGTACAAGCTGCGCTTCCAGAACGCGGGCCAGCTCGTCAAGGACGACGACGTGCAGATCGGCGGGCGCCGCATCGGCCGCGTCACCGACATCCTCCTCACGAACCAGAACGAGGCCGAGGTCGGGATCGAGGTCACCAAGGAGTTCGCCCCGCTGCGCGAGGGGACGACCGCCACGATCCGTCAGACCTCGCTGTCGGGCATCGCCAACCGCTACATCGAGCTGAAGGCCGGCCCGAACAACGCCGACGAGCTCGAGGCCAACGCGCTGCTGCCGACGAGCGACACGCAGGACGCGGTCGACCTCGACCAGCTGTTCAACACGCTCGACCCGAAGGCGCGCCGCTCGCTGCAGCGGGTCATCCAGGGCTCGGCGACGCAGTTCGAGGGCAAGGGCGAGGCCGCGAACGCCGCCGCCAAGTACTTCAACCCCGCCATCTCGACGACGCGCGAGCTCGTCAACGAGCTCACGCGCGACCAGCGCACGCTCGAGCGCTTCATCGTCGACGGCGCGAAGGCGATTGGCGCGCTGGCCGAGAAGCGCGAGACGCTCACCGACCTCGTCTCCAACGCGAACGGCGCCGCGCAGGGCATCGCCAACGAGAACGAGGCGTTCGCCAACGTCCTCGAGCAGCTGCCGCAGACGCTGCGCCGCGGCAACACGACGTTCGTCAACCTGCGCGCGACGCTCACCGACCTCGACGTGCTCGTCGAGGAGAGCAAGCCCGCGACGAGGGACCTCGAGCCGTTCCTGCGCGAGCTGCGCCCGCTCGTCCGCGCGTCGCGCCCGACGATCCGCGACCTGCGCCTCGCCATCCGGGCGCCGGGCGCCGACAACGACCTGACCGAGCTCATGCGCAAGGCGCCGCGGCTCGCGTCGACCGCTGAGCCCGCGCTGCGCAACACGTCCACGACGCTGCGCAAGCTCACGCCGGTGCTCGACTTCATCCGCCCGTACTCGTCGGACCTCGTGGGCTGGTTCCGCGACTTCGGCCAAGGCGTCGCCAACTACGACGCCAACGGCCACTTCGCGCGCATCCAGCCGGTCTACAACACGTTCTCCTTCACGGACAACGCGGCCGGCGGCATGCTGACCCCGCAGGATCCCGACGACCGCCTCGTCGGCCTCCAGCAGGGCGTCTACAAGCGCTGCCCCGGCGGCGGCACGCAGCCCGCACGCGACGGCTCGACGCCGAACAAGGACGACGGGGACCTCGACTGCGACCAGCGGCAGGTGCCGCCCGGCCCATGAGAAGGCTCATCGCCATCACCGTCGTGCTCATCGCCACCGGCGTGGTCGCCGTGCTGGGCACGGGCGCGGGCGAGGACAACGACAAGGTGGGGTCCTACGAGGTCCGGGCGATCTTCGACAACGCCTTCTCCCTGATCAAGGGCGAGGACATCCGCATCTCGGGCGTCAACGTCGGCAAGATCACAAAGCTCGAGGTCACGCCGGACAACCGCGCCGCGGTGATCTTCCGCATCGACCAGCCGGGCTTCAACGACTTCCGCGAGGACGCGAAGTGCACGATCCGCCCGCAGTCGCTCATCGGCGAGAAGTACGTCGAGTGCTCGCTGACGCAGCCGCGCCCGCAGGGCGACCCGCTGCCGCCGCCGCTCAAGAAGATCGCCAAGGGCGAGCCCGGCGCCGGGCAGTACCTGCTCCCGGTCACCCGCACGTCCAAGCCGGTCGACATCGACCTCATCAACAACGTCACCCGGCTCCCTGAACGCCAGCGCCTGGCGATCATCCTCAACGAGCTCGGCGCCGGCCTGGCCGGCCGCTCGGGCGACCTCAACGAGACGATCCGCCGCGCCAACCCCGCGCTCGGCGCCGTCAACGAGGTCCTCGAGATCCTCGGTGAGCAGAACCAGGTGCTGCGCGACCTCGCGACGAACTCCGACGAGGTGCTCGCACCGCTCGCCCGTGACCGCAACCGCGTGACGAGCTTCATCGAGAACGCCGGCACCGTCTCGCGCGCCACCGCCGAGCGCCGCGCCGACCTCGAGCAGAACTTCGAGCGCCTCCCGCGGTTCCTCGAGGAGCTGCGCCCGACGATGCAGCGCCTCGGCTCGTTCTCCGACGAGTTCCGTCCGGTGCTCACCGATCTCCAGGCCGCCGCGCCGTCGGTCAACCGCCTCTTCCGCGAGCTCGGCCCCTTCAGCGAGGCCGGCAGGCCCGCGCTGCGCACCCTCGGCGAGGCCGCCGACGTCGGCCGTCCCGCGCTCTTGGCGTCGCGGCCGATCATCCGCGACATCACCCGGCTCACCGAGCAGGCCGCGCCGGTCGCCAAGGACCTCGCGGAGCTCGGCACGAGCCTGCGCGACACGGGCGGCATCGAGCGCCTGATGGACTACATCTTCTTCCAGGCCAGCGCGGTCAACGGCTTCGACCAGTTCGGTCACTACCTCCGCGCGAGCCTCATCGTCAACACGTGCTCGCAGTACCAGGTCGATCCGGCCCCGGGCTGCTCGTCGAACTACACGCGCCCCGAGAGCGCGCAGGCGCGGGCCGCGTCGATGAAGACGTCGAACATCACGAAGCTGTTCCGCGCGTCGGGCAAGCCGAACGACGCGCCGGGCGCCGACCACTCGGCTGCCGCGCAGCGTGGTGCCGGGACCAACGACGGCAGCAGTGACGAAGAGGCCGGCCGCCGTGAGGACAAGCAGCCGTCCGGTTCCTCGTCGCGCTCCTCGGGCGGTCCCGCGCTGAAGCTCCCGTCCGCGATGCTGCCGGGTCAGACCGCCGCGCCCGCTCCGCCCGCGCAGGGCGCACCGTCGCCCGACAGCGCCGAGGCCGGCCTCCTCGACTACCTCCTCGGGAGCGGCTCGTGAAGCGGCGCGGCGCATCGTCCATCGCGGCGAACCCCGTCCTCATCGGCGCGGCCACGACGCTCGTCGTGATCGTCGCGGTCTTCCTCGCGTACAACGCGAACAACGGCCTGCCGTTCGTGCCCACGTACGACCTCCGCGCGACGGTGCCCAACGCGCAGAACCTCGTGCGCGGCAACGAGGTGCGCATCGGCGGCACGCGCGTCGGCGTCGTCAACGAGATCACGCCGAAGAAGCGCCGCGACGGCACGACCTACGCGACGCTCGACCTCAAGCTCGAGACGATCGTCAAGCCGCTTCCGACCGACTCGACGATCCTCGTCCGCCCGCGCTCGGCGCTCGGCCTGAAGTACGTCGAGATCACGAAGGGCCAGGGCCGCGACGGCTTCGAGGCCGGCGACACGATCCCGCTTGCGCGCGCCACGCCCGAGCCGGTCGAGATCGACGAGTTCTTCTCCACGTTCGACGAGCCGACGCGCGCCGCGTCGCGCACGAACCTCAACGAGTTCGGCGGCGCGCTCGCCGGCCGCGGGCGCTCGCTCAACGGCGCGCTCGGCGCGCTGCCAGGTCTGCTGCGCAACCTCCAGCCGGTGGCCGAGAACCTCTCGGACCCGCGGACCGATCTCGAGGGCTTCTTCCAGGGCCTCGGACAGGCGGCGGCCGAGGTCGCTCCGGTCGCCGAGGAGCAGGCCAGCCTCTTCCGCAACCTCGACACGACGTTCGGCGCGCTCGCCGACGTGGCGCCGCAGCTGCAGGACACGATCTCCACCGGCCCGGAGGCGCTCCAGGCCGGCATCGAGGGCTTCCCCGTCCAGCGTCCGTTCCTGCGCAACAGCGAGGGCCTCTTCCGCGAGCTGCGGCCCGGGATCCGGGCGATCCGCAACGCGGCGCCCGACCTGTCGTCGGCGTTCGCGCTCGGCCGCGGGTCGCTGCGGCGCTCGGTCGCGCTCAACCGCGAGCTGTCGCCGACGTTCCGCGCGATCCAGGCGTTCGCCGAGGATCCCATGTCCTCGCTCGGCCTGAACGGCCTGCGCAACGCCACCGGCATCCTGCGGCCGATCACGCGCGACCTCGCGCCCGTCCAGACGGTGTGCAACTACCTGACCCTCTGGTTCCGCAACGTCGCCTCGCACCTGTCCGAGGGCGACGCCCAGGGCACGTGGCAGCGCTTCATCATCATCGCGGCGCCCTCGGGCCCGAACAACGAGGGCGGCCCCTCCAACGGCCCCGCGAGCGGTCCCGTCACGGCTCCGCGTCAGGCGGTCGTGCCGGCGCCCGGCGGCGGCGACACCGAGGGCAACTTCCTGCATCAGAACCCGTACCCGAACACGCCGGGCGCGGGACGCACGAACGAGTGCGAGTCCGGCAACGAGCCCTGGCTCAAGGGCCGCAAGGTCCTCGGCAACGTCCCGGGCAACCAGGGCCTCAGCACCGAGAAGACGAAGATCATCCGCGACAGCGAGGGCAGCCTGCCGTCGCAGGCGCCGCCCCCGGACTACGCGGGAGGCGGGGACTGATGGCCGACAAGCGCCGCGTCCTGCGCAAGGACCGCACCGGGATGAGCCCCGTCGCCGCCGCCCTGATCGTCCTGGTCATCGCCGGCATCGGGGTCTACCTCGGCTTCACGAAGGACATCCCGTTCACGCAGGGCTTCCGCATGTCCGCGGTGTTCGAGACCTCGAACAACCTGCGCAAGAACTCGCCGGTGCGCATCGCCGGCGTCGAGGTCGGCCGCGTCAAGGACATCAAGCGCTTCCAGGACACGGACATGGCCGAGGTGGTCATGGAGATCAACAAGAAGGGCCTGCCGATCCACAAGGACGCGCGGGCCAAGATCCGGCCGCGCATCTTCCTCGAGGGCAACTTCTTCGTCGACCTGTCGCCGGGCACGCCCGACGCTCCGACGATCGACAAGGGCGACACGATCCCCGCGACGCAGACCTCGTCGCCGGTGCAGCTCGATCAGCTGCTCGGCGCCCTGCAGAGCGACACGCGCGAGGATCTCAAGACGCTGCTGGCCGAGTACGGCCGCGCGCTGGCGGGCCCGCCGGAGGAGAGCGACCGCCTGATGGAGGGCGCCGACGCGTCGACCCGCGGGGAGACCGGCGCCGAGTCGTTCAACGACACCTACGACGACGCGGGCCCCGCGCTGCGCGGCGCCTCGATCGTCAACGAGGCCTTCCTCGGCGAGGAGGAGCGCGATCTGTCGCGGCTCATCGCCGGGCTGCAGCTGGTCACCAGTGCGCTCGGGCGCAACGAGACGGTCCTGCAGGACTTCGTCGAGAACTTCAACACGACGCTGTCGATCTTCGCCGACGAGAAGGACAACGTCAGCGCGACGATCCGCGAGCTCGACGGGCTCCTGCCGCAGGCCGACCGGACGTTCGCCTCGCTCAACCGCTCGTTCCCGTCGGTGCGCGCGTTCTCCCGTGAGATCCTCCCCGGCGTCCGCGAGACGCCCGCGACGATCCGCGCGGCGCGCCCGTGGATCCGGCAGGCGCGCCTCCTGATGGGCCCGAACGAGCTCCAGGGCCTTGCCAAGGACCTGCGCCCGACCACACGCGACCTCGCCGTGGCGACCGACGCAGCCGTCTCGCTGTTCCCGCTGCAGAACATGCTCGCCCGGTGCCAGAACGAGGTCGTCCTGCCGACCGGCGACATCAAGATCACTGAGCCCGAGGGCCGCAAGCAGTTCGAGACCGGCGTCGAGAACTACAAGGAGTTCTGGTACGCGATGGCGGCGCTCGCCAGCGAGGGCCAGAACTTCGACGGCAACGGCGGCTACGTCCGCTTCCAGCCGGGCGGCGGCACGCAGACCCTCGGCACCGGCGCGTCGAACTCCGGCGGCCCGACGCAGTTCTTCAACCTCGCCAGCCCGCCGATCGGCACGCGCCCGGTGTACTCGGGCAAGCGCCCGCCGTACCGTCCGGACGTCGCCTGCCACACGCAGAAGATCCCGGACCTGAACTCGGCCCGCACCGGCGCGCCGGACGGCTCGCGCGGCCCGTCCTCCGGCCCGCCGCCCGGTCAGAGCACGTCGCCGCAGGCCGGCCCGTCGACGCCGATCCCGTCGATCCCGCTCCAGCCCTCGCCGACCTCTGCGACCAACCCGGTGACCTCGCAGCTGCCGTCGGTCCCGCCGGTCGCCCGCGGCGCCTCGCGCAAGTCGGTCGCGTCCGAGCTCGTGAACCGCCTCAACCCCTTCCGCACCACCCCGCCGCGCAGGGCGACGAAGAAGAAGGCCGCGACGAAGAGGACGGCGCGCTGATGGCACGCGCGATCCGCAAGCACTACACCGACTTCATCGCGATCATCGTGCTGTTCGTGATCGCGGCCGGCGTGGGCGGCTACATCCTCTCGAACCAGCGCTTCTACCTGCCGCCGAGCGTCCCGGTGCTGGGCACGGACTTCTTCAAGATCAAGGGCGAGTTCCAGACCGCGAAGTCGGTCACGCCGGGCCAGGGCCAGACGGTCACGATCGCGGGCGTCAACGTCGGCGAGATCGCGAAGGTCGAGCTCGAGGACGGCCGCGCGCAGGTGACGATGCAGATCCGCCAGCGCTACGCCAAGCGGATCAAGAAGGACGCGACGCTCCTGCTGCGGCCGAAGACCGGCCTCGAGGACATGACGATCGAGATGACGCCGGGCTCGCCCGGCGCGCCGCGCGTGCCCGAAGGCTGGGTCATCCCGGTCCAGAACACGCTGCCCGACGTCAAGTTCGACGAGATCCTCGCGTCGCTCGACCGCGACACCCGCGACTACCTCAAGCTGCTCGTCAACGGCGCCGGTGGCGGCCTGCGCGGGGCCGGCGACGACCTCGCCGCGACGTTCAAGCGCTTCGAGCCGGGCGCGCGTGAGCTGCGCCGCATCACCAGCGCACTGGAGGACCGGCGCGGGAACATCGCCCGCTCGATCCACAACCTGCAGCTGCTCGTGTCGGCCGTCGGCGAGAAGGACACCCAGCTCTCGAGCCTGATCGACACCTCGAACGCCGTCTTCCGCTCGTTCGCCGCGCAGGACCGCAATCTGCGCTCGGCGCTGCAGCAGCTTCCGGGCACGCTGAGCACGACGCGGACCGCGCTCGGCAAGACCGACCAGCTCGCCCGCGTCCTCGGCCCGGCGCTCGAGGACCTGCGGCCGACCGCCCGGCTGCTCGGCCCGACGCAGCGTCAGGTGCGGCCGTTCCTGCGCGACACGAGGCCGATCCTCCGCGACCAGCTGCGGCCCTTCGCCCGCGAGGTGCGCCCCGTGGTCCGCGACCTGCGTCCCGCCGCCCGCGGCCTGTCCAACCTGACCCCGGACCTCGCGCAGACGTTCCGGATCCTCAACTACCTGTTCAACACGCTCGCCTACAACCCGCAGGGTCCGGGCGAGGAGGGCTACCTCTTCTGGGCGTCCTGGGTGAACCACCTCGGCTCGCTCGTGTTCAGCACGCAGGACGCCCATGGCCCGGTTCGCCGCGGCACGATCCTCGTGTCGTGCTCCACCGCGCGCGTCCTCGACACGATCGTCGCCGCCGACCCGCGCCTGGGCCTCATCAGCCAGCTCTCCGGCGTGCCCACCAGCGGGCAGACCTGCCCGTCGTCGGCCCAGGCCGGCGGCGCGGGTCCGAGCACCCCCGGCTCCGGTGGAGGCAGCTCGCCGCCGCCCACGACGCTGCTCCCGCCGCCTCCCGCTCCGCCTCCCGGAGGGGCCAAGTAGATGCAGAAGCAGGCTCCGACCCTCGGCCGCATGTTCGTCATGGTGGGCTTCGCGCTCTCGTGCTTCGGGCTGCTGCTGTTCCTGTGGCTCGCCTTCGGCGGGGCGGTCCCGCTCAAGCCGAAGGGCTACCAGGTGAGCGTCTCCTTCCAGGAGGGCACGCAGCTCGCCGTCGAGGCCGACGTCCGCATCAACGGCGTCCCGGTCGGCAAGGTCAAGACCGTCAAGCCGAACGCGAAGTCCGGCCGCAGCGACGCGCTCATCGAGATGGAGTCCGCGTACGCGCCCCTGCCCAAGGACGTCAAGGCGATCCTGCGCCAGAAGACGCTGCTGGGCGAGACGTACGTGGAGCTCACGCCGGGCACGCGCAGCGGCGAGAAGATCCCCGAGGGCGGGAAGATCGCCAACGCGCAGGTCTCGCCGACGGTCGAGCTCGACGAGATCTTCCGCGCCTTCGACCCGAAGACGCGCAAGGCGTTCCAGACGTGGATGCAGAGCCAGTCGACCGCGATCAGCGGCCGCGCGCAGGACATCAACGACGCCCTTGGCAACCTCGAGCCGCTGGCCGAGGACGCCAACGTGCTGCTGCGGATCCTCAACTCGCAGGAGGGCGCGGTCCGTCAGGTCGTCGGCGACACCGGCGAGGTCTTCGACGCGCTGAGCGAGCGCCGCGGCCAGCTGCAGGCCGCCATCCGCAACTCGAACACCGTCTTCGAGACCACCGCGCGGCGCGACGACTCCCTGCGCGAGCTGTTCACGGTGCTGCCGACGTTCAACCGCGAGGCAACGACGACGGTCAACCGTCTCACCGAGTTCGCGCGCGACACCGACCCGCTCGTCTCCCAGCTGCGTCCCGCGGCGCGCGAGTTCTCGCCGACGTTCCAGGAGCTCGAGCGGCTGGCGCCGGACCTCAAGGCGCTGTTCCGCGACCTCGATCCGCTGATCACCGCATCGAAGACCGGCCTGCCGGCGACGCGGCGCTTCCTCGCCGATCTGCGCCCGTTCCTGGGCGAGTTCGACCCGACGCTCAAGCAGCTCAACCCGATCCTGAACATGCTCAGCAACTACCGCGACGAGCTGCGGGCGTTCTTCGCCAATGTGCCCGCGTCGACGCAGGCGACGACGCCCGACGGCGTGCACTACCTGCGCACGACGAACCCGCAGAACCCGGAGAACCTCGCCGTGTATCCGCGCCGGATCGGCTCGAACCGCACGAACGTCATGACCAAGCCGCGCTTCTACGACGACATCGACCGGGGACTGGACTCGTTCGAGACGCGCCACTGCCGTCAGGGCAACCCGAGCACCGCCGACGCCCAGGAGCTCGCGAAGACGCTCACCGACCAGCTCCCGATTCTCCAGAACCCCCCGCCGAGCGGCCCGCCGAACCCGCTGCAGCCGCCCCCGCCGACCGGACCGAGCCTCGCCGGCAACATCCTCGCGTTCGTGTTCGCCAACGCCGGCCGCGACGTCCCGGCCCCGCCCTGCCGCGAGCAGCCGCCGTACCGGGTCGCCGAGGGCAAGTACGTCCCGGCGGGCGGCGAGCTGACCAAGTACCCGAAGGTCCGACCGGCGGCCTCCAGCACCCGCAACCCGTAGTGGCCGGCACACCGATTCCGCCGGGTTCCGGACGCCGCCGATCCACGCCTGACGCCACCCGACGATCCGGATCAGGTGCGAACAGCACCCTTCCGGATCGCCGTGCGACGTCAGTCGCGGCCGGCGACGCCCGCGAACCGCGCCGTAATCGGCGTACCGACCACTAGCCTCGTCCTGATGCTGGAGAGGGTCGTCGGGTTCGCGGCACGCCGGCCGGGGCGGGTGCTCGCGGTCACGGTGCTCGTCACGCTGTTGTGCGGCCTCGCCGCCACGCGCCTGCAGTCGAGCAGCGCCACCGACACGCTCGTCGGCAGGAGCAGCGACTCGTTCGAGGCGACCGAGCGGTACTACGCGAAGTTCGGTGAGGACGCTGTGTTCATCCTCGTCCGCGGCGACCTCCCGAAGCTCGTCCTCACGTCCGACCTCGGGCGGCTGCTCGGGCTCGAGGGCTGCATCTCGGGCAACATCCCGGCCGGCGTCACCCCGCGCGGCGGCAAGGACGGTCCGTGCGGCCGGCTCGGCACCGACAAGCCCGTGAAGGTCGTCTTCGGCCCCGGCACGTTCATCAACGAGTCGGTGCGCCAGCTGACCACCGAGCTGACCAAGCAGAACCAGGAGGCCTCGGCGCGCAGCGACCGGGCGGCGCAGGCCGCGCGCGGGCTCGCGAAGGAGCAGGGCCGCAGCAAGGCCGAGCAGGACAAGCTCGCCAAGCAGGCCCGCGACCTCGTCAACGCCGAGTTCACGAAGACCATCGTGCAGCTCGCGCTCAAGTACGGGCTGCGCGGCCCGCCGCGCATCGACGACGAGAACTTCGTCTCGCGGCTCGTGTTCGACGCCACCAAGGCGGGCACGCCGAAGTCGCGCTTCGCCTACCTGTTCCCGAACAAGCAGTCGGCGCTCATCCAGGTGCGGCTCAAGCCGGGCCTGTCGCAGGAGGAGCGCTCCGAGGCGATCGCGCAGGTGCGGCGCGCCGTGCAGATGCCCGACTGGAAGCTCGAGAGCAAGGCGAAGTACGTCGTCACCGGCGCGCCGGTGATCGTCAACGACCTCGCGATCGAGATCGAGGACTCGATCATCGTCCTGCTCATCGGCGCGCTGCTGGTGATGGCGGTGACGCTGTCGCTCGTGTTCCGCGCCCGCCTGCGGCTGCTGCCGCTGGCGATCGCGCTCGCGGCGTCCGCGCTGACGTTCGGTGCGCTGTCGCTGGCCGGCGCGTCGCTGACGATGGCGTCGATCGCCGTGCTGCCGGTCTTGATCGGCCTTGCCGTCGACTACGCGATCCAGCTGCAGTCGCGCGTCGAGGAAGCCGGGGGAGACGTGCACCACATGGCTCGCGCGGGTGCGCCGACCGTGGTCACCGCCGCCGCGGCGACCGCGGCCGGGTTCATGGTCCTCCTGCTCTCGCCTGTCCCGATGGTGCGCGGGTTCGGGTTCCTCCTCGTCATCGGCATCGCCTTCGCGCTCGCGCTCGCGCTCGTCGCGGGAACCGCGGCGCTGTCGTGGAAGCCGAGAACTTCACGGACCCTTCCTGACCAGCTGTCGTCAAGCCTCCGTGGGGCAGGCGATCTGCTGGGAACGGCTCAGCGAGGAATGGCTCAGAACCCCGCGAGTCGGGCGATTGCCGCGCGCGCGTCGAAGACCGGCAGCGCCGCGGTCGCGTTCTCGCAGCGTCGCCCCGAGCGCGTCCTGGCCATCGCCGCGGTGCTCGCGGTCTCCGGATGGGCCCTCGACACGCAGACGAAGATCGAGTCCGACCTCACGAAGCTCGTGCCGCAGAACCTGACCGCGCTCCAGGACCTCGAGGCGCTCCAGCAGTCCACGAGCGTCGGCGGCCAGCTCGACGTCGTCATCGAGGCCGACGACGTCGCCGACCCCGAGGTCATCGGGTGGATGACCCGCTACCAGAAGGACCTGCTCGAGCGCTTCGGCTACAGCGAGGAGAAGGGCTGCGGCAAGGCCGAGCTTTGCCCCGCGTTCTCGTTGCCGGACCTGTTCAGCACGCCGCCAACGAGCGACCGCCAGGTCAAGGCGCTGCTCGACGTCGTCCCGCCGTACTTCTCGCAGAGCGTCGTCACGCCGGACCGCCGCACCGCGACGATGGCCTTCGGCATCCGGCTCATGCCGCTCGAGCGCCAGTACGAGGTCATGCAGGAGATGCGCCGCCGGCTCGACCCGCCCGACGGCGTGAACGCGCAACTCGCCGGGCTGCCGATCCTCGCCGCCGAGGCCAACGAGCAGGTCTCGTCGGACTGGCGACGGCTGCTGACGCTCGTCGTCGGCCTGCTCGCCGTGTTCGTCGTGCTGCGGATCGCGCTGCGCGACGGGCGGCGCGCCGCGATCCCGCTCGTCCCGATCCTGCTGGCGACAGGCTGGTCATCGCTCGTGCTGTTCCTGCTGCGCATCCCGCTCAACCCGATGTCGGTGACGCTCGGCGCGCTCGTCATCGCGATCTCGACCGAGTTCAGCGTGCTGCTGTCCGAGCGCTACCGGCAGGAGCGCGCGCAGGGCCACGACCCGGCCGAGGCGGTGCGGCGCACGTACCGCTCGACCGGCGTGGCCGTGCTGGCGTCGGGCGCGACGGCGATCGCGGGCTTCGCCGTCCTCATGCTCTCGGACATCCGGATGCTGCGCGACTTCGGCTTCGTGACCGTCGTCGACCTGTCGGTGTCGCTGCTCGGCGTGCTCGTCGTGCTGCCGGCCGTCCTCATGCTCGCCGAGCGCAACGCGCTGACCCAGCTGCGCTTCGGCGCGCTGCGCCGGGCAAGATCCACGGCGTGAAACGCTACAGCTGGTTCCTCGGCGTCGTCGCCTTCCTGCTGCTGGTCGTGGTGACCCTCAACGGGGTCTCGACGTCGCAGGAGGAGGAGGTCTCGTCGGGCGGGCCGAAGGCGGGCGCGAAGCTGTATCCCTTCGCGACGCCCCTGGCGACCTCGGACCTCAAGGGCGACGCGAACATCGCGACGAAGGACGGCCAGGGCGAGTTCGGCGCCCGCGCGGCCTGCACGGTGCGTGGCCCGAAGATCCTCAACGTCTGCGAGCTCTACGAGCGTGGGCCGCTCGTGCTCGCGATCTTCTCCGCTGAGGGCGGTCCGTGCAGGGAGGTGCTCGACCAGTTCCAGCGGCTCGCCCCGCAGTTCCCCAAGGTGTCGTTCGCCGGAGTCGGCTCGCTCGGTGACCGCAAGGATCTGAAGGGCTCGTGGCGCTTTCCGGTCGGGTGGGACCGCGACGGCGCCGTCGCCAGCCGGTACGGGCTCGTGGACTGTCCGCAGATCACCTTCGCTCTCAAGGGCGGGAAGGTGTTGAAGACGACGCGGGGCGACCTCGCCGACGAGGAGATCGTGCGGCTCGTGCGGAAGCTGCGATGAGCGATCCCGAGGCAGGGTGGATCGCGCCGGAGATCCGCGAGGAGTTCCCCGAGCTGCGGCTGTGGTCGTTGCGCGTCGAGGCTCGCCCCGCGCGCGCGCCCGCCGGGCTCAAACAGCGTCTGCGCTCGCTGTCGGACCGCTACCACGGCGCGCAGGCGATCCAGCTGCGAACCGACCCGATCCCGCACGCCTACCGCGTCTTCTACCGGCACATCGGCCTGGATCCCGACGCCGACCGCATCCCGATCGAGGCGGCGGTCGTCGAGCGGCTCATGCACGGCGCCTTCCGCTCGTACGGGCTCGTCGACGACGCGCTGGTGATCGCCCTCGTGGAGACCGGCGTGCCGGTGTGGGCGCTCGACGACGACACGGTCGACGGGCCGCTCGGCGTGCGGCTGACCGGCGAGCGCGAGGACCTGGGGCGGGGGCCGGAGGCGCCGCCGCTGCGCGACGGGCGTCTCGTGGTCGCGGACGCGGCCGGGCCGCTGGCCGAGCTGTTCGGCGCTCCTGCGCCCGGTCACGGCGTGCGGCCAGAGACCACCGCGATACGCCTGTTCACGGTCCAACCGTCGGGCGTTCCGGCCATCCACGTGGAGGAAGCGCTGTGGTTGTGTGCCGAATGTCTGGACACCGGCGGTTAAAGAGCTACCCTACTGGCACATGGCCGTTCTGGACTTCTTCCGGCCGGACCCCTTCGTCGACGTCAACGTCGACGAGGCGGCCGCACGTCGCACGCTGCGCGATCAGATCGCGCGGCTGGAGCAGCAGCTGGCCGAGACGCGGTTCTCCGCGTTTCCGCACACGGTGCTGGCCACCGACGTCCCGAACGCGGTCCCCGCGCCGGGACCCCGCCTGCTCGGCCTCGCCGAGCTCGAGGCCCAGCGCGACGCGCTGCAGGCCACGCTGCGCGATGCACGTGCCGCGCACGAGCACCGCGGCCTGGTGCAGGAGCAGAACCGCATGCTGCTCGAGCGGATGCTGCTCGAGCCGCGCAAGCACAAGTTCGCCCGTCTGCACCGCTCCGAGGTGGAGATGGGTGGCTGCGGCGCCTACCAGGTGCGCCCGCGTCTCGGGCTCATCGGGATGCTGTGCGGCTGGTGGCACGTCAAGCTCAGCTCCGGCTGCCCGTTAGCCACCTGACATCCGGGCCGCCTGCGTGGCGGCCGGCCCACGGGCCTCAGCGGCTAGATTGGCGACCCTGATGGGTCGGCGAAGCCGCAAGAGGGCCGGCGACGGCATGTCCGCTCCGCCGGAGGGCGACGAGCGACGCGAGCCGCGTGCGACCGCGCAGCCCGTCGTGCCCTCGACGCCGCGCCTGCGCGCGCCGCTCGAGGAGGCGCCCAAGGCGCCCTGGCACCCCTTCCCGCTCGTCGAGCTGTCCGTGCTGATCGGCATGGTGCTCGTCGTGGTCGGCGTGCTCAGCGAGGGGGACCGGCGCCCCATCCTGCTCTTCAGCGGGATCGGCCTGATCTCGATCGCGTCGCTCGAGCTGGCGATCCGCGAGCACTTCGCCGGCTACCGGTCGCACTCGTCGCTGCTGGCCGGCATCGCCGCCGTCGGCGCGGCCGCCGCGCTGTACCCGACGTCGATCCCGGGCGAGATCCTCACCGTCGTCGGTCTGGTCTGCGGCGGCGTCGCCTTCTACCTGCTGCGCCGCCAGTTCGCCGCGCGGGCGAGGGGCCTGACCTTCCGAGCATGAGCACCGACCGGCGCATGCGGCTCACCGGGCTGCACCACCTCACCGCGATCGTCCACGACCTCGACCGGACGACCGCGTTCTACCGCGATGTGCTCGGGCTCAGCCTGGTGCGCCAGGGCGTCAGCGACGACGATCCCGACGCGCGCCACTTCTGGTTCGCGCTCGGCGACCCGGACGCCGGCCACCTGATCTCGTTCCTCGAGTACCCGTCGATGCCGCCGGCGACGGCCGGCACCGGCAGCGTCCAGCACTTCGCGTTCGTGGTCGAGTCGGCCGAGGAGCAGGACGCGTGGCGCGACTACCTGCGCTCGAGCGGCGTCCAGTGCACGGACGTCTTCGACCGGGGCGGCTTCCGGTCGATCTACGTGCGCGATCCCGACAACCACATCGTCGAGATAGCTACAAGGGGGCCGGGCATCACGCCCGGCCCACCCCGTACTTCCTAGCTGAGGCGTCCCGTCGTCCCGAGGAGGGCGGCCAGCGCAAGACGCTGGCGCTCGGTGAGCGTGCCGATGGTCTTCGTCTCCGAGACCGGGATCTGCCCGAGCACGCGCCGGCAGCGCTGGTGGCCCCAGCGGCGCTGGCTCATGAGCAGATCGGACACCGACATGCTCTCGGCCTCCCAAGGGGACTCCAGGATGACGTCGCCCGCGCTGATCTCCCCCGTGGCGACGCGGCGCTTGAGGTCCGCGCGAGCGAGCCGAACCTCGTTGGCACGTGAAAGTGCCCGCAAGTGTTGCGGCCCAGGGGCGATCGTCGCTGTCGCGTGCATGTCCTGCCATTCCTCCCCGCCGGCCCGTCGGGCCGGCACTTCTCTCGTCGTGGTTCTCTCCAACTGACCGCGTCGAAGCGCGACCGATCCCTGATCGGCGACGACTCCCGGTCCCCGAACGAGTTGCCCCACTCGCCCACCACTTCCCGGTGTCGTCAGCCGCGATCGGCCGAGCGCTTCAGCGCAGAGGCGAACCTAAGCACGCCGTCACGCTCCGTCAACACGACCTTGACGCGGACATGTGCACAGAGCGGGCTTTTCCTGCTCGATCCACCGGGTGCTGGTGCGCCAACCGAGTTGGCACCGCGCCGCTATGGGGTCGGCAGCGGTCCGTGCTCGGACTCGAAGGCCCGCTTGACGCTGGCGAAAGCCTCGAGTGAGCGGTCGAGCGTCGCTTCGTCATGCGTCGCCATGACGCTCGTACGGAGCAATGCGCCGCCCGGCGGGACAGCCGGGTGGATTGCGACGTTCGTGTACACGCCGGCGTCGTAGAGGGCCCGCCAGAGCAGCACGGCCTTCCAGTCGTCCTCGACGA
>CADCVT010000346.1 GCA_902806215.1 uncultured Solirubrobacteraceae bacterium
CCAAGGCCAAGGAGTCGGGCACGAACCACTCCTTCTGGGTCTCCAAGGACGAGACCACGGGCAAGATCACCCGAGACTGCACCCCGGTCGGCAAGGGCGGCTGCAAGGCCACCGTCGACACGCAGAGCAACCGCTGGTAGCCAGTCGCTAGCAAGCCAGAACGGACACGAGGCGGGCTTCGGCCCGCCTCGTGGCGTTTAACGACCCCACGGACACGCGTCCACGTGCCATCGCGCACCCTCAAGATCGTCCCCGGGGCGACGAACTGAACTGTGATGGTCCCTGCCGCCCACGTCCTCCGTTCGCTCCGACGGCGACTCGCCGCCGAGCACGGTGGATTCATCATCGAGGTGGTCGTCTCCGCGGCGCTCATCGTCACCGCTGGCGGCGGCGCGCTCATGGCCATGGACACGGTGTCCGAGCAGACGGGCGAGCAGCGGATGCAGGCCGTCGGCGCCGACGTCGCCCAGGCCGAGATGGAACGCCTGCGCGCGCAGAAGTTCGAGATGCTCACGACCCTCGCCACGACGCCCGAGACGCGCGTCGTCGCGTCCGCTCAGGAGAAGTTCAAGTACACGGTGGTCAACACGAGCGCGTGGGCCATGCAGGCCCCGAGCGGTGCGGTCTCGTGCACGAACAGCGCCCGCAACCCCGAGGCCCTGCGCGTGACCACGCGGGTCACCTGGCCGAAGATGGGGCGTAGGCCCGTCGTCCTGTCGAGCCTCGTCGCCGCGCCCGTCGGCTCGGCCGCCCAGCGCGGCACGTACGTCGTCCAGGTCACCGACCGCAACGGCGCCGGCCACAGCGGCCTCACCGTCGCGATGGCGGGGCCCACCGGCGTCACCGGCCAGACCGACGTCAACGGCTGCGTGCGCTTCACCGAGCTTCCCGCCGGCGCGTACACCGTGACGTTCGCCAAGAGCGGGTTCGTCACTCCGGGCGGCGCGACCAGCGTCAGCGAGAACGTCGACGTCGTCGCCGGTCAGACCCGCAGCAACAGCTGGGAGCTCGACCGCGCGGGGACGGCCAGCCTCGCGTACCGCTACCGCGGCGCCGGCGGCGCGATCGTGTTCCCGAACCGCGCGCAGCGCCCGACCGAGGCCACCGTCGACCACGCGAACATGGCCGGCGGCGCGAAGGTCGTCGACACGTCCTCGCTCGTTGCCAACGACATGAGCGACGCGGCGAACCGCTTCACCGTGCCGTCGCTGTACCCGTTCTTCAGCGCGTACTCCGCGTACGCCGGCGGGTGCGTCAACGCCGCTCCGCCCGTGAACACCACGGGCGCGACGAGCTTCTCGATCACGCCGAACGCCGTCACGACGACCACCCTCGACATGCCCGCGATGCGCGTCGAGCCCGGTGCCACCGAGGCCGGCGACGTCGTCTACGTCCAGACCGCCTGCTCGAAGGTGCTCGGGCCGTTCACGCTGCTCGACGGCGGCGGCCAGAAGAACAAGCCGAACCCCGACTACGTGTACCTCGGCGCGCCCTACGGGCCGATCCGCCTCTGCGTGGTCGACAACACGCCCACCGGGACCACGGGCCGCTGGGACACCTACAACGCGGGCGCGTCGATGACTGTCGCGAACGACGACCTCGACGCGGATCCGAAGCTCGTCAGCGACGGCAACGGCGTCGACCTCAACCTGCGCAACCGGGCCGGCGCGGCCTGCGACGGGTGGCTCTAGATGCGCGGCGTCGACCTCCGCGCCGAGCACGGCATGTCGCTCGTCGAGCTGCTCGCGGCCATGATCGCGGGGATCGTCGTGCTCATGGGCGCGTACGCCACCGTCGACGTCGCCGTCATCACCCAGAAGGACGCCGAGGGTCGCATCGACACGATCGCTCGCGGTCGCCTGGCGATGGAGCAGATCACGCGGCAGGTCCGCTCGCAGGTCTGCCTCGACCAGCACACCGTCCCGATCCTCGAGGCCCAGCGCAACCGGATGGTCTTCTACGCGAGCCTCGCCGCGGCGAGCGCGCAGACGACCTACCAGCGGCGCACGATCGTGTACGTCCCCGAGCAGGACGGCACCAGCGGGCGGATCGTCGAGACCGTCGTCACCGGCGCCGGCCAGCCCCCCGAGATCGCGTGGACCGGCGGTACCACGACGCGCACGCTCATCACCGACGTCCGGCCCCAGGGGCAGGGGCTCTTCCGCTACTACACGTTCGACGCGCCCGTCGCGCCCGTGATGCGCGAGGTCACGTCGAGCTCCGGCGTGCCGGTGGAGGAGCGACGCCTGACCGTGCAGGTCGGCATCGCCTTCGAGGTCCTCACCGCCCGGGGGCGAAGCGCGCGCCAGAACTCCCTCTTCGAGAACACGGTCTTCGTCCGGACCGCCGACCCGACCGACCCGACCCACAGCCCGAAGTGCACGTGACCGCCACCCGCCTCTCCCGGCTCGTCCGCGACGAGCAGGGCTTCACGATGATCGTCACGATGGGCGTGCTGCTCATCGTCGTCCTGTTCTCGGTCGCCGCGTTCGCGGCCGCCGACGGCGACATCAAGCCCGGCGCCGACGACAAGGAGAGCAAGTCGGCCTACTCGGCGGCCGAGGCCGGCGTCAACGACTACCTCGCGCGGCTGATCGCCGACACCGACTACTGGCGCAAGTGCAGCGACCTCTCGCCCGGCGGCGCCCCGAACCACCTCGGCCTGAACCTCGCGAACCCGGTGCCCATCCAGCGCCGCTGGATGCAGATCCCCGGGTCGACCGCGCAGTACTCGATCGAGGTCCTGCCCGCCAACGGCGCCACGCAGTGCGACCCCAACAACGCGCAGGCGACGGTCATCGACACGAAGACCGGGACGTTCCGGGTCCGCGCGACCGGCCGCGCCTACGCGGCGAGCCGCAAGCGGCGCTCGATCGTCGCGACGTTCCGCCGCAAGGGCTTCCTCGACTACATCTACTTCACCGACTTCGAGACCCAGAACCCGTCGTTCTACGCACGCAACCGGGCCGGTCTGCCGACGCGCGAGAACGGCACCGGGCGCAGCCTGGAGGACTGGGCCGAGGACAAGTGCGCGAAGTACTACCACGAGGATCGCGCGCTCGAGCGGTTCAACGGCGAGCGCTTCGTCAACGGCGCGTGGGAGCCGTTCGTCAACCGCCCGTGCGAGGAGATCAGCTTCGCCGGCCAGGACGCGATCCGCGGCCCGATGCACTCCAACGACTCGATCGCCGTCTGCCAGAGCCCGACGTTCGGCCGCAGGCCGACCGACGAGATGGAGGTCTCCGGGCCGCAGGGACACGCGGGCGCGGGGGACAAGGGCTGGCGCCAGACCTGCGGGTCGGGCGCGCCGCAGGTCAACTACCCCGGGACGGTCCCGCCGGTGGGCACGCTGGGCACGTGGCGCCAGGACGCGCCGCTGCTCAAGCTGCCGCCGTCGAACTCGTCGCTCAAGGACGACGCGCTCCCCGCCTACCGCTTCCGCGGCAAGACCACGATCGTGCTCAACGGCACCTCGATGACGGTGACCGGCAAGCGCTACAACGGCGCCCCGCTGGCCAACGCGACGCTGCCGATCCCCGCCGACGGCGTGATCTCGGTCCTCAACGACAGCGGCAGCCCGGCGTGCATCGGCTACAACCCGCTTCAGCCGCTGACGGCCTCGGCCACCTGCGGCGACGTGTGGGTGCGCGGCACCTACGCCCGCAGCCTCACCATCACCGCCGAGAACGACATCGTCGTCGACGAGGACGTCCTGCGCAGCGGCGACCATCTGCTCGGGCTCATCTCCAACAACTTCATCCGCGTCCACCACCCGACCACGAACGACTGCGGTCCCGCGGGCGGCGGCACGAACGACGGCGGCCCCGGGTCGCTGACGATCGAGGCCGCGATCCTCTCGCTGACCAACTCGTTCACCGTCGACCGCTGGTGGTGCGGTGCCCAGGTCGGCACCGTCACCGTCATCGGTGCCATCGCCCAGAAGTTCCGCGGCACGGTCGGCCGCATCGGTACGTCCGGCTACCTCAAGGACTACCAGTACGACGACCGCCTGCGTTTCCGTTCCCCGCCACGCTTCCTCGATCCTGTGCAGGCAGCGTGGAGAATCCTCACCTACGTCGAACAGGTTCCCCCAGCGCAATGATCACCGTCATCCTCAGCGCCGCCCTCGGCGGCCTTCTCCTCGGCTCGTTCCTCAACGTCGTCGTCTACCGGCTGCCCGCCGGCATGTCGATCGTCTCGCCCGGCTCGGCCTGCCCGGGTTGCGGCGTGCACGTCCGCCCGCAGCACAACATCCCCGTGCTGTCGTGGCTCATGCTGCGCGGCCGCTGCCACGACTGCGCTGAGCCGATCTCGGCGCGCTATCCGCTCGTCGAGCTCATGACCGGCGTCCTGTTGGGCGCCGTCGCCGCCGTGCACATGGGGGACACGACGCCGCTCGTGCTCGGCCTCGTTCTCGTGGGCTTCCTCGTCCCGATGGCGCTGATCGACCTCGACCACCAGATCATCCCCAACCGCCTGACCGGGCCGGCCGCGATCGTCGCGATCATCCTCGGCACGGCGCTCGATCCGTCCGGGGAGCCCGAGCGGCTCATCGCCGGCGTCGGTGCCGCCGCGTTCCTGCTCACCGCCGCGCTGATCAAGCCCGGCGGGATGGGCATGGGCGACGTGAAGCTCGTCGGCGTGATGGGGTTCTTCCTGGGCGCTCCGGTCGTCGTGGCGATGCTCGTCGGCATGGTCGCCGGGACAATCGCCGGCGCCGTGATCATGGCCCGCAAGGGCGTGGCGGCCGGGCGCAAGACGAAGGTGCCGTTCGGCCCCTTCCTCGCGCTGGGCGGCGTGGTGGCGATCCTCGCCGGCTCGCCGATCATGGACGCGTACCTGCGCACCTTCTAGCGGTGCGCTGAGTCCAGCGGATCTGGACTTCTCTGCGATTTCAGCCGGGGCGGCTCAACACCAGCCGCCACCTGCCGACTGATGGGCTAACCATGCTCCGCCGCTCACGTCCCCGCTCTGTCGCCGGCCTCGTCATCGAGCCCGGTTTCGTCGCCGCCGCGAGCGTCGCCGTCAACGGCCACGTAGCGCTCGAGCGCGCCGCGGTGCGGTCGCTCGACGCCGACGTCGTCAAGGACGGCGAGGTGGTCGACGCCGCGTCGCTCGCCACCACGCTCCGCGACATGTGGAAGGAGTCCGAGGGGCTTCCGAAGCGCGTGCGGATCGGCGTGGCCAACGCGCGCATCGTCGTCCGCGTGCTCGATCTCCCGGTCGTCGAGGACGAGCAGTCGCTCGCCGCGGCCGTTCGCTTCCACGCCGAGCAGGAGCTTCCGATCCCGCTCGACCAGGCCGTGCTGGACTTCCAGAAGCTCGGCATCGTCGAGGGACCCGAGGGGCCGCGCCTGCGCTGCCTCGTCGTCGTCGCCCGCCGCGAGCTCGTCGAGGGCCTGCTCGCCGCGATCCGCGCCGCAGGCCTGAAGGCCGAGGGCGTCGACCTCTCCGCGTTCGGCATGGTCCGCGCGCTGGCCGAGGGCGACGAGCCGAAGCTCTACCTGACGATCGGCGGCCTGACGAACATGGCCGTCTCGGTCGAGGGCAACTGCATCTTCACCCGCGTCACCGGCACGAGCCTCGAGGCCATCGCCGAGACGCTCGCCTCGCGCTGCGGCCTGCCGCTCGACGAGGCACGCGGCTGGCTCCGCGAGGCCGGCACCAAGGGCCGCGCGATCTCCGCCTCCCCGGCCGTCGCCGTCGGCGCCGCCGCCGGCCGCGGCCTCGACGAGGAGGACGCCGCCGAGGGGAGCCCGCTGCTCGTCGCACGCGGCGCCCTGCTGGAGGGCATCCGCCAGATCGCCGGCGAGATCCGCTCGTCGCTCGACTTCTTCCACGCCCAGTCCCTGGGCACGCCGGTGGTCGCCTCGGGCGTCCTGACCGGCCCGGCCGCCGCGATCCCCGGCTTCGCCGAGGCACTGTCGGCCGAGCTCGGTCTCGAGGTCGTGCCGAGTGCCATCGAGGTCGCCGACGGCGCCTCGATCGGAACCATCGATCCCTATGAGGTCACGGTTGCGGCCGGCCTCGCCATCGAGGAGGCCCCGGCGCGATGAAGGCCGTCAACCTCATCCCGGCCGAGCTGCGGCGCGGCGACTCGAGCGGCGGTCACTCCGGCGGCCTCGTCTACGTCGTCCTCGGCTCGCTCGCCGTCCTCGTCGTCCTCATGGCGGCGTGGGCCGGCCTCGGCAAGGTCACCAACGAGCGCAAGGCCGAAGCGGCCGTGCTCCAGGCCGAAGCCGTCAAGCTCGAGGCGCGCGCCGGTGAGCTCGCGCACGACGAGGCCGCCGCGGCCGCCGCGCGCGACCGCGTCTCGAAGGTCCGCACGCTGGCCACGAGCCGGTTCGAGTGGGCGCACACCTTCCGCGAGGTCTCCCGCATCCTTCCCAACGAGGCGTGGGTGACGACCATGGTCGGCACCGTCGCCAGCACCGTCGGCATCAACGGCGGCTCCAACCCGCTGCGTGCCTCAGAGGCGGCGCCGGCGCTCGAGCTGAGCGGCTGCACCCGCCGTCAGGACTCGGTCGCCAAGCTCATCGCCCAGCTGCGTGCGATGGACGGCGTGACCCGCGTCGCGCTCTCCTCCTCGGAGAAGAACGAGCAGGCGGCCTCGTCGAACGGCGCCGCGCCGACCGGCAACGACTGCCGCGGTGGCTCCGAGCGCCCGCAGTTCAACCTCGTCGTCTTCTTCCGCCCGACGGGCCAGACCGCCGTCGCCGGCGGCACCGCCGCCACGGGGGCCACGCCTCCGGGCGCTGCTCCGGCTCCGGCCGCGGGCGGCGCGGCCACCACTCCGGCTCCCGCCGCGGGCGCCCCCGCTTCGGGCAGCACGCCGCCGCCCGCGTCCGGCACCACCGGCGCGTCCGACGGCGGCACGTCCACGACCCCCTCGACCTCCACCGGAGCGGCACAGTGACCCAGCGCGACCGCATCGTCATCGGCATCGTCGCCACGATCGCCGTCCTCGGTGCCTTCTGGTTCCTCCTGATGGCGCCCGCCCGCGAGGAGGCCTCGAAGGCCGCCGCCGCCGTGACCGCCGCGCAGACGCGCGTCGAGACGGCCCGCGGCAAGCTCGCGACGGCCACCGCCGCGAAGACCGACTACAA
>CADCVT010000347.1 GCA_902806215.1 uncultured Solirubrobacteraceae bacterium
ACCGCGTACGACTTCGAGGACGCCGAGGCGCTCGCCGAGAGCGCCGAGAAGGTCGTCCCGAACATCGCCAAGCTCGTCGAACGGGCCCGGGACGAGGACGTCCCGGTCATCTACGTCAACGACAACTACGGGGACTGGAACTCGTCCGCCGACGAGCTCGTCGAGCGCGCCCTGGAGGGCGAACGGCCAGACCTCATCGAGTCGATCAAGCCACCCGAGGGCGCGAAGTTCGTCATCAAGGCGCGCCACTCGGCGTTCTACGGGACGCCGCTCGAGTACCTCCTGCGCACCGAGGGGATCGAGCGCATCGTCATGACCGGCCAGGCCACCGAGCAGTGCATCCTCTACAGCGCGCTCGACGCGTACGTGCGCGAGATCGAGGTCGCGGTGCCGCGCGACGCGGTCGCCCACATCGACGAGGAGCTGGCCAACGCGTCGCTCCGGATGATGGAGACCAACATGAGCGCGGACGTCACCCCGTCGGCCGACTGCCACCTGCGGCATCGCGACAGCACGTGATCGACCTCCCGCCGCCGTCGGTCTCGGTGCAGGACCGGCCGATCGCGGTGCAGCGGCGCGGGAGCGAGGACGCCGCGCGCCGGGTGCTCGTCGTCGGCTCCGTCCACGGGGACGAGCCCGGGGGCAAGGCGGTCACCCGCGCGCTGATGCAGCGGGCGGCCCCGTCCGGCACCGCGATCTACGTCGTGCACGACCTCAACCCGGACGGCACGCGGCGCGGCACCCGCGTCAACGCGCGGGGCGTCGACCTCAACCGCAACTTCCCGCACCGCTGGCGGACCGGCCCCCGCGGCCGCTTCCATCCCGGTCCGCGCGCGGCGAGCGAGCCCGAGACGCGGTACGCCATGCGGCTGACCCGCGAGATCGACCCGCACGTCACCGTCTGGCTGCACCAGCCGTACGGGATCGTCGTCCCGGGGGCGGGGTCGAGCATGCGGCTCGTCCGCCGCTACGCCCGTGTCGCGAGGCTGCCGGTCCGGCGCCTGCCGCGCTACCGCGGCACGGCGGTCGGCTGGCAGAACACGACGCAGGATGCGAACGGCGCGTTCGTGGTCGAACTGCGCGAGGGGCGCCCGTCGACGACCGTCGTGCGTCGCCACGTCGCCGCCGTGCACGCCGTCGCGCGCGGGGAGACCGCGACGGCCCGCGCCGCCCGGACGGCTGCGCCGAAGCCGACGATCAAGTGGAACCCGATCCCGTTCGGCGTCGAGCGCAAGCGGCAGATGAAGCGCTACGCCAAGCGGCACTACGGGCTGAACACCCACCTGCTGCGCGCGCCGAAGGTCATCGGCCAGCACTTCACCGCGTCGTCATCGTTCGCCAGTGCGTTCAACACGTTCGTCTCGAACGCCCCGAACGTCGGCGAGAAGCCCGGTGTCTGCGCGCACTTCCTCATCGACCGCGACGGCACGATCCACCAGCTCGTCTCGCTGCGGTTCATGTGCCGGCACATCATCGGCCTCAACCACACCGCGATCGGCATCGAGCACGTCGGCACGAGCGACGCGGGCGTCATGGGCAATCGCCGCCAGCTCGACGCGTCGCTGCGGCTCACGCGGTGGCTGCGATCGCGGTACGGCGTCAAGCTCGCCGACGTGCTCGGGCACGCGGAGTCGCTGGGCAGCGAGCACTATCGCGAGGACGTCCCGTCGTTCCGCGGCCAGACCCACTCGGACTTCCAGCCCGCGACGATGCGGCGCTACCGCCGGCTGTTGACGCGCAGCGGCTGAGCGAGCGCGTACATTGCAGCCGCAATGCGGCCGACCGCAAGGCCAATCGGCGCGGCGCTCGTCGTGCTGCTCTTCCTCGCTCCGCTCTCGTTCCTCGTGACGGGGGCCCTGCGCGAGCCTGGGCTGCTGCCCACCGACAGCTTCACGCTGCTGCCGAATCCGCTGACGACCGAGTCGCTGCAGCGGGCGTTCGAGCTCGTTCCGCTTGGCCGGCAGCTGTTCAACAGCGTCATCGTCGCGGCCATCGCCGTGCCGATCTCGGTCGTCGTCGCGTCGTGGGCCGGGTTCGCGATGGTGCTGCTGCCGCGCCGCGTTCGGGGCTACGCGGTCGGTGCGTCGCTCGTCCTGCTCATGGTGCCGCTGGCCGCGCTGTGGCTGCCGCGGTTCGTCCTGTTCCGCTGGCTCGGTGTCGTCGACACGTGGATTCCGTTGATCGCGCCCGCGCTGCTGGGGATGTCGCCGTTCTACGTGCTGCTCTTCTACTGGTCCTACCGCCGGGTGCCGCGGGACCTGCTCGATGCGGGCCGGCTCGAGGGCCTGCGCGCGTTCGGGCTGTGGCGGCGGGTCGCGTCGCCGCTCGTCCGCCCGACGACGTTCGCGGTGGCGGCGCTCGCGTTCGTCACGACGTGGGGCAACTTCATCGACCCGGTGCTCTTCATCAACGACCCGGACCTGGCGACGTTGCCGCTCGGACTGCGGTCGCTCTCGGCGCTCGGGCCGACAGGCTTCCCGGTGCTGCTCGCCGGGGCGCTCGTCGCGACGGTGCCGGCGGTCGTCGCGTTCGCGATGGTCCAGCGACGGTTCCTCCAGAACACGAGGGAGGCCGGATGGCTCGGGCGCTGACCGCGCTGCTGCTCGCCGTCGCGCTGGTCACGGCTGGGTGCGGGGACGACGGCGACGGCGGGACGGGCGGGAACGTCGACGGCAAGATCGCGTTCCAGCTCTTCGGCGACGCCGAGGAGCTCAAGGCCTACCGCGACCTCGTGCGCGACTACCGCAAGGAGACCGGCCGCGAGGTCCAGCTGCTCGAGATCCCCGACCGCGAGGCCCACCTCGCGAAGCTGCTGACGTCGTTCGCCGGCGGCGACCCGCCGGACGTCTTCCTCATCAACTACCGCAACTTCGGCGGCTACGCGCGCCGTGGCGTGGTCGAGCCGCCGGACGTCGACGCGAAGGAGCTCTACCCGCAGCCGGTCGACGCGTTCACCGTCAACGGCCGCCTGCAGTGCGTCCCGCAGAACGTCTCGTCGCTCGTCGTCTACCTCAACGCCGACGCGTTCGCGAAGGCGGGCGTGGCGAAGCCCGCGAAGGACTGGACGTACGACCAGTTCGTCGCGGCGGCGGAGAAGCTGAAGGCCGCGGGCGTGGACGCCGTCGGGGTCGAGCCGGGCATCGTGCGCGCGTCGGCGTTCGTGTGGGCGGCCGGCGGCGAGGTGGTCGACCGCACCGACGATCCGACGCGGTTCACGCTCGACACGCCCGAGGCGCGGCGCGGGCTCGAGCGGCTCGTGGCGCTGCGTTCGCGCGGTCTCTCGCCGAGCGCGAAGGAGGCCGAGTCCCGCTCGCTCGACGAGCGGTTCATCGACGGGTCGCTGGCGATGTTCATGTCGTCGCGGCGCGAGGTGCCGAACTTCCGCACGATCGAGCGCTTCCGGTGGGACGTCGCGGCGTTCCCGCGCGCGGAGGAGGACTTCACCGTGCTCCACAGCGACGCGTACTGCGTGGCGAAGAAGGGCAACAGCGCGGCCGCGGCGGCGTTCGTCGAGTACGCGGCGGGGCCGAAGGGACAGGAGCTGCTCGCGCGGTCGGGTCGCACCGTGCCGTCGCGCCCGGCGGTCGCCCGCTCGTCCGCGTTCCTCGACCGATCGCGGCCACCCGCGTCGTCGCAGGTCTTCCTCGACGCGATTCCGCGGATCAAGCGGCTGCCGACCGACGCGCAGTGGACCGAGGCCGAGGACGCCGCCGACCTCGCGCTCGAGCGCCTGTACTACGGGGACCTGTCGATCGACGAGGCGCTCGAGCGGATCGACCGGGAGACGGGCCCGCTGCTCGGCAAGAAGTGAGCGCGGCGCTCGCCCTCGAGGGCATCGTCAAGACGTGGGAGGACGGGACGGCGGCGCTGTCCTCGTTCTCCCTGACGGTCGCCGACGGCGAGCTCGTGACCGTGCTCGGACCGTCGGGGTCGGGCAAGTCGACGGCGCTGCGGGTCGTCGCCGGCCTGGAGGCGCCGGACGCCGGTCGCGTGACGATCGGCGGGCG
>CADCVT010000348.1 GCA_902806215.1 uncultured Solirubrobacteraceae bacterium
GGGATCGCGCGCGCCATGCCGCGGGTCGTGGGGTTGTCCACCACCTCCACGGTCTCGCCGATGCGGTGGAGGCCGAAGGCGCGGACGGTGCCGCGCGTTCGCTGGGTGTAGCTGATGGGGCTCTTGCGGAGGGTGACGCGGAGCCGCGCCGCGCTGGGATCAGCGGTCATCGACGGGTGCCTCCTGCGTGGTCGGCTGTCCCGGGATCACGCTGCGGAGCGGCTTGCCGCGACGCTGCGAGAGCTCTTCGGCGCTGTGCAGACCGCGCAGCGCCTCGAGGGTCGCGCGGACCACGTTGACCGGGTTCGTCGAGCCGAGCGACTTGGACAGGATGTCGCGCACGCCGGCCGCCTCGACGACGGCACGCACGGAGCCGCCGGCGATCACGCCGGTGCCCTGCGACGCCGGCTTGAGGAGCACCGTGCTCGCGCCGTACTGCTGACGCACCTCGTGCGGGATGGTCGTCCCCACGAGCGGCACGCGGACAAGGTTCTTCTTCGCGTCCTCGACGCCCTTCCGGATGGACTCGGGGACCTCGCCCGCCTTGCCGAGGCCCGCGCCGACGCGGCCCTTGCCGTCACCGACGACGACGACCGCGCTGAAGCTGAAGCGGCGCCCGCCCTTGACGACCTTGGCGACGCGATTGATCTGGACCACACGCTCCTCGAGCGTGAGCTTGGAGGGATCGATCCTGGCCATGGGTTGCTGTGGTTCCTCCTAGAACTCGAGCCCGGCCTCGCGGGCGGCGTCGGCGAGCGAGCGCACCCGGCCGTGATAGCGGAAACCGGCGCGGTCGAAGACGACCTGCCCGACGCCGGCGGCACGGGCGCGCTGAGCGAGCAGGGTCCCGACGGCGCGAGCGTCGTCGGTCTTGGTCCCCGTCGCCGAGCGCAGCTCGGGCTCGAGCGACGACGCGTACGCGAGCGTGTGCCCGGTCGTGTCGTCGATCACCTGTGCGTATATCTGGTTGATGCTCCGGAAGACGGCCAGCCGCGGCCGCGCCACCGTGCCCTCGACACGGAGGCGGAGACGTTCGTGACGCTTCTTGCGGGAGGCGCTGCGGCTGCTGGCCACGGCCATGACTGTTCCTACTCCTCTCGACCGGGCTCGCGATGACGCGGAGCCGGCCCGACCCTCACGGGGTCACTGTCGATTACTTCTTGCCGCCGATCTTGCCGGCCTTGCCGGCCTTGCGACGGATGACCTCGCCGGAGTAGCGCACGCCCTTGCCCTTGTAGGGCTCCGGCTTGCGCATCTGGCGCACCTTGGCCGCCATGTGGCCCACCTGCTCCTTGTCGTTGCCGACGACGGCGAGGCGCGTCGGCGTCTCGACCTCGAAGCTGATGCCCTCCGGCGGCTCGATCTCGATGGGATGGCTGTAGCCGAGGTTCAGCTGCAGCCGCTTCCCGACGAGCTGGGCGCGGTACCCGACACCCGTGATCTCGAGCCCCTTGCGGAACCCGGTCGTGACGCCCGCGACCATATTCGCGACGAGCGTGCGGGTCAGGCCGTGGAGCTCGCGTGCGCGCTTGTCGTCGGTGGGGCGCTCGACGCGCAGCACGCCGTCCTCACGGACGACGTTGAGCTCCGGCGCCAGCTCCCGGGAGAGCTGGCCGCGGGGACCCTTGACGGTGATGAAGTGGCCGTCCAGCGTCACGTCGACGCCGGTGGGCACGGGAATGGGCAGGCGGCCGATGCGGGACATGGCGGCCTACCAGACGTAGGCCAGGACTTCACCACCGAGCTGGGCCTTGCGAGCCTGCGAGCCGGTCATGATCCCCTGGCTCGTGCTGACGATGACGATGCCGAGGCCGCCGAGCACGCGCGGGATGTCGGTCTTGCCGGCATACACGCGCAGGCCGGGCTTGCTGATGCGCTTCAGCCCGGACACGACGGGGGCCTTGCCACCGACGTACTTGAGGCGGATCTGGAGGTACGCACGAGGGCCGTCGCGGGTCTCCGCGACGTCCTCGATGAAGCCCTCCTCCTGGAGGATCCGCGCGATCTCGCGCTTCGTGCGCGAGGCGGGGACGAGCACGTCCGTGTGGCGCGCGCGACTCGCGTTGCGGATCCGGGTGAGCATGTCTGCGATCGGATCGGACACGTTCATCGGTTCACCAGCTCGACTTCGTGACGCCCGGCAGCTCCCCCTGCAGGGCGCGCTCCCGGAAGCAGATGCGGCACAAGGCGAACTTGCGCATGTATCCCCGGGCGCGGCCGCAGACGAAGCAGCGGTGGTAGGCGCGAACCTCGAAGCGCTGTGTGCGCTTCGCCTTCGCGATCATCGATTTCTTGGCCATGCTGCTGGTTCCCCTAGCTCGCGAACGGCATGCCGAGGAGCTCGAGCAGCCTCTTGGATTCCTCGTCGGTGCCGGCGGTGGTGACGACCGTCACCTCCAGGCCGCGCAGCCGATCGACCTTGTCGTAATCGATCTCCGGGAAGGCGAGCTGCTCGCGGAGACCCAGCGAGTAGTTGCCGCGCCCGTCGAACGAGCGTGCCGGCACGCCGCGGAAGTCGCGGATGCGCGGCAGCGCCACGGTCGTGAGGCGCTCCAGGAAGTCCCACATCCGCTCGCCGCGGAGCGTGACCTTGGCGCCGATCGCGTTCCCCGTCCGGAGACGGAACTGCGCGATGGAGCGCTTGGCGCGCGTGACGATCGGCTTCTGGCCGGTGATCGCCGTGAGGTCCCCGAGCGCGGCGTCGAGCGCCTTGGCGTTCGAGAGCGCCTCGCCGAGGCCGATGTTGACGACGACCTTGCTGAGACGCGGCACCTGCATCGGGTTCGCGTACCCGAACTCCTTCTGGAGCACGGGCACGACCTCTTCCTGGTAACGCCGCCGCAGATCGCCGCTCACGAGCGCACCCCCTTCGAAGCGCGTTCGCCGCGGTCGAGCGCCGACGCGCAGTGCGTGCAGACGCGCATCCGCGCCCCGGTCTCCAGCTCGGTATGCCGGACACGGGTCGGGACCCCGCAGTTGGGGCAGACGATCATCACGTTGCTGGCGCTCATCGGCTGAGCGACCTCGAGGATGCCGCCCTGCTGCACGCGAGGCTGTCGATCGGTCCGGCCCTGACGCGTCCGCGGCTTGGTGTGCCGCTTGGCGATGTTGAGCCCATCGACGACGACGCGCGTGTAGGAGTGCGCCTTGATGCGCTTCCAGGCGCCGCGCACCTTGGCGCTGCCGACCGGGTCCGTGAGGACACGCTCGACCTCGCCGCGCTTGCCGGCGTCCTTGCCGGTCAGGACCACGACGACGTCGCCCTTCCGGATCTCTGGCTGCTTGGTCCGCCGGATGGCGGCCCGATCACTGATGGCCATCGGTCACAGCACCTCCGGCGCCAGCGACACGATCTTCATGTAGTTCTTGTCGCGCAGCTCGCGCGCGACGGGACCGAAGATGCGTGTGCCGCGGGGATTGCCCTGGTTGTTGATGAGGACGGCCGCGTTCTCGTCGAAGCGGATGTAGCTGCCGTCCGGCCGCCCGAACTCCTTGTTCGTGCGGACCACGACGGCGCGCACGACGTCGCCCTTCTTGACGGCGGCGTTCGGGATCGCCTGCTTTACGCTGGCGATGATCACGTCACCGATGCCGGCGACGGTCTTCTGCGAACGGCCCATGACGCGGATGCACTGGATCGTGCGCGCGCCCGTGTTGTCGGCGACCTTGAGGCGGCTCTGGGGCTGGATCATGCGGGGGCCGCCTCGGTGTCCGCGTCATCCGTGCGCGGCAGATGCGCCGCGTGGATCGCCTCCGTCGTGGCCGCCTCCTCGGAGACGATCGGCTCGCCGGCGCCCTCGCCGGCACGCTGCACGATCTCGACCAGGCGCCAGCGCTTGGTGGCGCTGAGCGGCCGGGACTCCTCGATGCGCACGGTGTCGCCGACGTGCGCCTCGTTGCGCTCGTCGTGTGCCTTGAACTTCGTGGTCAGCCGGATCACGCGCTTGTACAGCGGGTGGCGCGAGAGGCGCTCCACGGACACGACGATCGTCTTGTCCATCTTGTCCGAGACGACCCGCCCGACCTTGGTCTTGCGCTTGGTCTGCGCTGTTGCTTCCGTCATGACCGTCCCTTCCCTGCCCCGGCGGCGACCGCGGCGCCGCCGCTCTCGACCTGGCGCTCGGTCATCACGGTCAGGATCCGTGCGATGCGGCGGCGGGTGAGCGGGAGCTGGCTGTAGTCCTCCAGCTGCCGCGTGGCGAGCTGGAAGCGCAGGTCGTAGAGGTGACGCTTCGCGGCCGAGAGCTCGTTCACGAGCTCCGCGTCACTGAGGCCGCGTACTGCCTTGATATCCATCAGTGGCCGTCCTGCTGGGCGTCGACGGCGCCCTCACGCACGATGAACTTGACGTCGACCGGGAGCTTGTGGCTCGCGAGGCGCATCGCCTCGGCGGCCTCGGCACGCGGCACGCCGGCCAGCTCGAACAGGATCCGGCCCGGCTTGACGACCGCGACCCAATGGTCGGGCGCGCCCTTGCCGGAGCCCATGCGGACCTCGGCCGGCTTCTTGGTCACCGGCTTGTCCGGGAAGATGCGGATCCAGATCTTGCCGCCGCGCTTGATGTAGCGGGTCATCGCTCGTCGCGCGGACTCGATCTGGCGGCTCGTGATCCAGGCCGGCTCCTCGGTCATCAGACCGAAGTCACCGAACGCGATCGTGTGGCCGCCCTTGGCGACGCCGCTCATGCGGCCGCGCATCACCTTGCGGTGCTTGACGCGCTTGGGCATCAACATCGGTCAGGCCCCCGCAACGCCGGCGGCTTCGCGCGGCGCCTTGCGCTCGGGCATCACGTCGCCGCGATAGACCCAGACCTTGACGCCGATGCGCCCGTAGGTCGTGTGCGCGTGCACCTGGCCATAGCTGATGTCCGCGCGCAGCGTGCCGAGCGGGATCCGGCCTTCCTTCTCCCACTCGCGGCGCGCCATCTCCGAGCCGCCGAGGCGACCCGCGACGGCGATCTTCACGCCCTTCGCGCCTGCCTTCATCGTCCGCTGCACGGCCTGCTTCATGGCCTTCTTGAAGGCGATGCGGCGCGACAGCTGCTGCGCGATGTTGATGGCCACGAGGTACGCGTCGAGCTCCGGCTGGCGGATCTCCTTGATCTCCAGCTTGACCTTGCGGCTGGTGAGCCGGCCGATCTGCTGGCGGAGCGCCTCGACGTTGGCGCCGCCCTTGCCGATGACGATGCCCGGCTTCGCCGTGTGCACCGTGACAGTGACGTGGTTGATGCCGCGCTCGATCTCCACCTGGCTGACGCTCGCGTTCGCGAGCCGGCGCGTGACCAGCTGGCGGATCGAGATGTCCTCCTTGAGGAGGTCGGTGTAGCCCTTGTCGGCGTACCACTTGGCATTCCACGTGCGGGAAACGCCCAGGCGGAAGCCGTAGGGGTGGACCTTGTGTCCCATGCTCTAGGCCTCCCGGTCCGCTGTGGACCTGCTCCGGCGGGCCGGCGCGGTGCGCGGCCGACGCGGAACGTCGCGGTTCTCGACGATGACGGTGATGTGGGTCATCGGCTTGTGGATGGGGAACGCGCGACCCTGCGCGCGCGGTCGGAAGCGCTTGATCGTGGGGCCCTCGTTGGCGTAGGCCGAGAAGACGACGAGGTCCTCGGGGTCGAGGTCGTGGTTGTTCTCCGCGTTCGCGGCGGCGCTGTTGAGCACCTTGAGGACGTCGCGCGCCGCGCCCTGCGGCATGAACCGCAGCAGCGACGCCGCCTCCGCAACAGGACGGCCGGTGATCGCCTGGGTCACCAGGCGCGCCTTCCGCGTGGAGTGACGGGTGTACTTGGCCGTGGCCGAGACTCGCATCACCGGCCTACTTCAGCGATGTCGAGCGCTCGGTGTGCTTGCCGTGCCCGCGGTAGTTGCGGGTCGGCGAGAACTCTCCGAGTCGGTGCCCGACCATGTTCTCGGTGACGTACACCGGGATGTGCTTCTTGCCGTTGTAGACGGCGACGGTGTGCCCGATGAAGTCCGGGAAGATGACGCTCGCCCGAGACCAGGTGCGCAGCACCTTCTTCTCGTTGCGCTTGTTCATCTCCTGGACGCGGCCGAGCAGCCGAGCCTCGATGTAGGGACCCTTCTTGAGGGAACGTGACATGGCTGACCTCCTCCCGGCCTAGCTCTTGCGATGCCGGGAGCGCACGATCGTGCGACCGGTCGTCTTGCCGCGGCGGGTGCGATAGCCCATGGCGGGCTTGCCCCACGGCGTCTTGGGCGGCATGCCCGTCGGCGACTTGCCCTCGCCACCACCATGCGGATGGTCGCGCGGGTTCATCACCACGCCGCGGACCTCGGGGCGCTGCCCCATGTGTCGCGCGCGGCCGGCCTTGCCGATGCTCTGGTTCTCGTGGTCCAGGTTGCCCACCTGGCCGATGGTCGCGATGCAGCGGAGGCTGATGCGACGCACCTCGCCGGACGGGAGCCGGACCTGTGCGTGCTCCGCCTCCTTCGCCAGCAGCTGTGCCGACGCGCCCGCGGAGCGGACGATCTGGCCACCCTTGCCGGGCACCAGCTCGATGTTGTGGATCGTCGTGCCCAGCGGGATGTTCGCGAGCGGCAGCGCGTTCCCGATGCGCGCCTCGGCGCTCGGACCGGCCACGACCACGTCACCCACCTTGAGGCCGACGGGGAGCAGCATGTAGCGCTTCTCGCCGTCCCGGTAGTGGAGCAGCCCGATCCGCGCCGACCGGTTGGGGTCGTACTCGATCGTGGCCAGGCGTGCCGGCACGTCGAACTTGTCGCGCTTGAAGTCGATGCGCCGGTAGTGGCGCTTCTCGCCGCCGCCGCGGTGGCGGACGGTGAGGCGACCCTGCGAGTTGCGGCCGCTCCCCCGCTTCATGGGCTCGAGCAGCGGCTTGTGGGGCTCGGTCGTGGTGATCTCCTCGAAGGTCGGCCGGGTCATGAACCGGTGGCCCGGGGAGGTCGCCTTGTAGCTGCGAAGCGGCATCCTCAGACCCCCTCGAAGAATTCGATCTTCTCGCCGGCCGCGACCGTCACGATCGCCTTGCGCCAGGCGGTCGTGTAGCCGCTCGTGCGACGGCGGCCGGTCGCCCGGCGCTTCTCCTTGGGCTTGGTGGTGAGCACGTTCACGGTGGTCACGTTGACCTTGAACAGCTCCTCCACGGCAGCCTTGATCTGGAACTTGTTGGCGTTCTTGTGGACCGCGAACGTGTACTTGAGGCGCTGCGTCTCGTCCATCGACTTCTCGCTGATGACCGGGCGCAGGATGATCTCGGAGGCTTCCAGCGTCACGAGTACACCTCCGTCACCGCGTCGAGCGCGGGGGGCGTGAGGAGCAGCACGTCGGCGCGGAGGATGTCCACGATGTTCAGCGAGTCGGCGAGGATGATCTCGACCGTCGGCAGGTTCCGCGCCGAGAGCTCCAGCCGCTCGTCGCGTGAGGGCGCGATGATCAGCACGCGGCCGGTCGCCTGGAGCGCGGTGAGGTAGCCGAGCAGCTCCCGCGTCTTGATGGCGTCCATGGCGAGGTCCTCGACCACGCGCACGGCACCGTCGGTGAACTTGGAGCTGAGGGCGCCGCGCAGCGCGAGCCGGCGCATCCGCTTGGGAAAGCGGAGCACGTACTTGCGCGGGTGCGGGCCGAACACGACGCCACCGCCCGCGTAGTGCGGAGCGCGACGCGTGCCCTGTCGAGCGCGGCCGGTGCCCTTCTGGCGGTACGGCTTGGCGCCGCCGCCGCGGACCATGCCGCGGGTCTTGGTGGCGTGGGTGCCGAGGTGCCGGACGGAGAGCTGCGCGCTCACCGCCTGGTGCATCACGGCCTCGTTGACCGGGGCCGCGAACAGCCCGTCGGGCAGCTCCACCGTGCCGACCTCGTCGCCGGTCTTGCGATACAGCGTCGTGGTCGGCATCAGACGGCCTTCCTGATCATGACGAGGGCGTTCCGGGGACCCGGGACGGGGCCGCGGACGAGGAGCAGGTTCCGCTCCGGGTCGGTGCGCACGATGCGCACCTTCTTGACGGTGATCCGGTCCGAGCCCATGTGGCCGGGCATCTTGGTGCCGCGGAGGACGTGCCCCGGCGAGGTGCCGGCGCCCGCCGAACCGGGCTGGCGGTGCGAGTCCGAGCCGTGCGTCTCGGGGCCGCGGCGCGCGTGGTGCCGCTTGATGGTGCCCGCGAAGCCCTTGCCCTTGCTCACGCCGGTGACGTCCACCAGCTCGCCCGCCTCGAAGAGGCTGACGTCGACGCGCTGCCCGACCTCGTATGCGCTCGTGTCGTCCACCCGGAACTCCCGGATGTCGGCGACGCGCGGCAGGTCACGCAGCTGCCCGATCTGCGGCTTGTTGAGGCGACGCGCGGTGCCCGTGCCGAGCTGCACGGCCGTGTAGCCGTCCTGCTCGGTGCTGCGGACGCGCGTCACCGTGTTCGGCTCGACGGCCACCACGGAGACCGGCACGATCGTGCCGTCCTCCGCGAAGATCTGTGTCATACCGACCTTGCGGCCGATCAATCCGATGCTCATCTACATCTTGATCTCGATGTCGACGCCCGCGGCAAGCGAGAGTCGCATCAAGGCGTCCAC
>CADCVT010000349.1 GCA_902806215.1 uncultured Solirubrobacteraceae bacterium
GACACCCGCGGGTTCATCTCGATGACGAGGATCTCCTCGGTCGCCGGGTTGACCGCGAACTGCACGTTGGACCCGCCGGTCTCCACGCCGACCGCGCGGATGACCTGGAAGGCCTGGTCGCGCAGCTGCTGGTAGAGCCGGTCGGTGAGCGTCTGCTGCGGCGCGACCGTGACGCTGTCGCCCGTGTGCACGCCCATCGGGTCGATGTTCTCGATCGAGCAGACGATCACGCAGTTGTCGTTGTGGTCGCGCATCACCTCGAGCTCGAACTCGCCCCACCCGATGACCGACTGGTCGAGCAGGACCTGGCCGATCGGGCTCGCGTCGACGCCCCGGGCGACGACCGCACGAAACTCCTCCTCGGTGTGCGCCGCGCCGCCGCCGCGCCCGCCGAGCGTGAACGCCGGGCGGATGATCGCCGGCAGCCCGACCATGTCGAGGTGGGTCATCGCCTCCTCGACGGAGTGGGCGATCGCGCTGCGCGGCATCCGCAGGCCGGCCTTCTCCATCGTCTGGGCGAAGAGCTCGCGGTCCTCCGCGCGGCCGATCGCGTCGTAGTTCGCGCCGATGAGCTCGACCCCGTACTTCTCCAGCGTGCCGTCCTCGTGCAGCGTGCGCGCGAGGTTCAGCGCGGTCTGGCCGCCGAGCGTCGGCAGCAGCGCGTCGGGGCGCTCCTTCTCGATGACCTGCGCGACCGGGCCGGGCAGCAGCGGCTCGACGTACGTCGCGTCGGCGAACTCCGGGTCGGTCATGATCGTCGCCGGGTTCGAGTTGACCAGCACGACCTCGTAGCCCTCCTCCTTGAGGACCTTGCACGCCTGCACGCCGGAGTAGTCGAACTCGGCCGCCTGGCCGATGACGATCGGCCCGGAGCCGAGGATCAGGATGCGCTGGATGTCGTCGCGCCTAGGCATGCGCCGCGAGGCCTCCGAGGAACTCGTCGAACAGGTGCAGGGCGTCGTTGGGGCCGGGGCCGGCCTCCGGGTGGTACTGGATCGTGCCCGCCGCGACGTCGAGCAGCGTGAGCCCCTCGACCGTGCGGTCGTAGAGGTTCACCCGGCTGAGCTGAGCGGGGCCGAAGTCGGTCTCGAAGCGGACCGGCTCGTCGACCGAGATCGTGTGCGCGCCGCCGGGGCCGACGACCGCGAACCCGTGGTTCTGGCTCGTGATCTCGATGCGGCCGGTCTCGACGTCCTTGACCGGGTGGTTGACGCCGCGGTGGCCGAACGGCAGCTTGAACGTCTCCAACCCGACCGCGCGGCTGAGGAGCTGGTGGCCGAGGCAGATGCCCCAGACCGGCTTCTTCCCGATGACTTCTCTCACGTTCTGGACGATGTACTCCAGGGCGGCCGGATCGCCGGGTCCGTTGGCGAGAAACACGGCATCTGGGTCGCCTTCGAGGAGAGTTGTTGCAGAGACGTCACAGGGATGGAGCGCCACGCGTGCCCCGCGTTGCACGAGGTGGCGCACGATGGAGCTCTTGATGCCGGTGTCGATCGCAGCGATGAGCGGACCGCTCCCCTCTCCCACCACGTGCGCCTCGCGCGGCGTGACCTCCTTGGCGAGGTCGCGGCCGACCATCGAGGGATCGGCGTCGATCAGATCGCGCGCCTCGCGCTCGGACAGGCGCTCGGGGAACAGTCCGCCGCGCATCGAGCCGGCGCTGCGGATGTGCCGCACGAGCGCGCGCGTGTCGACGCCGGTGATCCCCGGGATCCCGCAGTCGCGCAGCCAGTCCAGCCAGCCGCCCTCGGCGCCCGGGGAGTCCTCGTGATTGACCGCCTCGCGCATGATCGCCGCGCGCGCCCAGACCGCCTCGGACTCCATCGCCTCGGCCGACACGCCGTAGTTGCCGATGTGCGGATAGGTGAAGGTGATGAGCTGCCCGGCGAAGCTCGGGTCGGTCATCGACTCCTGGTAGCCGGACATGCCGGTGGTGAAGACGACCTCGCCGACCGCGTGGCCGTCGTGGCCGACGGCCTCGCCGTCGAATCGCGTGCCGTCCTCGAGGAGCAGGAAAGCGCCGTTTCGCCCTCCGGTCCTCGCAAGCTCGGACCTCCGGTCGACGTTACTCACTTGATCAACCTCTGGACCTCTTTGAACTCTGGGGTTCCGGCTCGTTGGCACAGCTCGAGCAGCGCCATCTCGGTGGTCGTGGGGATGGCGCCCGCCTGCTTGGCGCGCTCGATCGCGATCTGCTTGTTGTGCGGATCGCGGCTGGAGACGGCATCGGTGAGCAGATGCACCTCGACGCCCTTGGAGCTCAGATCCTCGACGGTCTGGTGCACGCAGACGTGGGCCTCGATGCCGCACACCATCACCTGCGTCCGCCCCTGGAGATCGAACCCGTCCGCCTGGCTTGCGGCGAACACGGTCTTCTCGAGGACCGGGTGGCCGTCGATGCCCGCCTCGCTGACGGTCGTTCCGAGACCCTTCGGGTACTGCTCGGTCACGATCGTCGGGACGCCGAGGATGCGGGCGCCTTCTACGAGCGTTGCGGTCTTCGCGGCGATCTCGTCGAAGTCCGGGATCACCTTGCGGAACGCCTCCTGCACGTCGACCACGACGAGCGCGGCATCGTCGCGCCGGAGCATCTCAGGCCGCCGACAGCGCGAACGCGCGCTGGCGGTAGGCCACCGAGCCGGCGGCGATGGTGAGCAGGACGCGGCCCCTGAGCGCACGGCCGGCGAAGCAGTTGTTCTCCGAGCGGCTCTCGTAGCCCTCCTCGCCGACGACCCACTCGGCGTCGAGGTCGACCAGGCAGACGTTCGCCGGGCGGCCGACCTCGATGAGCGGCGTCTCGAGCTCGAGCAGCGCGGCGCCCGCGTTGAGCTTCTCGACGACGAGCTCCAGCGGCAGGACTCCGGGCAGGACGAGGTCGGTGTAGACGCTCGCGAACGCGGTCTCCAGTCCGGTGGTGCCCATCGGCGCCTGCTCGAACGGGACCTCCTTCTCGTCGCGCGCGTGCGGGGCGTGATCGGTGGCGATGCAGTCGATCGTCCCGTCGCGCAGGCCGTCGATGAGCGCCTGGCGGTCGCGCTCGGCGCGCAGCGGCGGGTTCATCTTCAGCCGCGTGTCGAGCGAGCGGACCGCCTCGTCGACGAGCGTGAGATGGTGCGGGCTCGCCTCGGCGGAGATCCGCACGCCGTGCCCCTTGGCGAAGCGGACTGCCTCGACGCTCTCGACGCAGCTGAGGTGCTGGACGTGGATCCGCCCGCCCTCGTAGCCGGCGAGCGCGGCGTCGCGGGCGACCATCGTCGACTCCGAGATGCTGGGGATGCCGGTGATGCCGAGCGCCGCGGAGACCTCCCCCTCGTGCATCGCGCCGTTGCCACTGAGCGCCGGGTCCTCCTCGTGCAGCGCCAGCACACCGCCGGTCATCCGCTGGTACTGGACCGCGAGGCGAAAGATCCCGGCGTCGACGACGGGCTTGCCGTCGTCGGTGAAGCCGAGCGCGCCGAGGTCGCGCAGCTCGCCCATCTCGGTGAGGTTCTGGCCCTGCATCCCCTGCGTGATGCAGGGCATGAAGCCGACCGGGACGCGGGCCTCGCGGGCGGCGGCGTCGCGCAGCGCGCGCAGGATCGGTCCGGAGTCGACGACCGGGTCGGTGTTCGGCATCGCGACGACGGCGCAGAAGCCGCCGGCGGCCGCGGCGCGCGTTCCTGTATCGAGGTCCTCCTTGTGCTCCTGCCCAGGCGTGCGCAGGTGCACGTGCGGGTCGACGAAGGCCGGGAACAGGTGGCGTCCGCGGCCGTCGATGCGCTCGACGTCGGCCGCGACGTCGATGCCGCCGGGCTCGCCGAGCTCGGCGATGACGCCGCCCCGGACGAGGACGTCGCGCGGAGCGTCGATGCCGGTGCGCGGGTCGAGCACGTGCGCGCCCGTGATGAGGACGTCGGCCGGCGGAGCGGCGCGGTGGACCAGCGGGGACTCGCTCATGCGTGCAGCGCCTGGGTCGGGAGGGTCCGCTGCGCACCGTCGGGGGCGCTCGCGCCTTCGAGCAGCTCGTACAGCACCGCCATCCGGACGACGACGCCGCCCTCGACCTGCGCGGTGATGACCGCCTGCGGGCTGTCGACGACTTCGCCACTCAGCTCGACGCCGCGGTTGACCGGGCCGGGGTGCATGAGCACCTGTCGCGGACCGAGGTTGCGTCCGTTGACCTGGAAGCGCTTGGCGTACTCGCGCAGCGAGGGCAGGAACGGTTGGTCGATGCGCTCGTTCTGCATCCGCAGCGCGTACACGACGTCGGCCTCGCGGAGGTCCTCGATGTCGTAGCGCACGGTGCACCCGAGCTTCTCGAGGTCGCGCGGGATCAGCGTCGGCGGCCCCGCGACGGTCACGTTCGCGCCCATCCGCTGGAAGGCGAGGATGTTCGAGCGCGCGACACGGCTGTGGAGGATGTCGCCGACGATCCAGATGTTCGCGCCGTCGAGGGCGCCGAGCTTCCGGACGAGCGTGTAGACGTCGAGCAGCGCCTGCGTCGGATGCTCGTGCTTGCCGTCGCCGGCGTTCACGACGGCCGCGCCGCTCCACCGCGCGACGAGGTCGGCGCTGCCCGCCCAGGGCGTGCGTACGACGATCGCGTCGGGCTTGTGGGCGTTGAGCGTGAGGACGGTGTCCTTGAGCGACTCGCCCTTCTCGACGCTCGAGCCGCTGGCGGCGAAGTTCACGACGTCCGCGCTCAGACGCTTGGCCGCGAGCTCGAACGAGCTGCGCGTGCGCGTGGAGACCTCGTAGAAGAGGTTCAGGACGGTGCGCCCGCGCAGCGCGGGGACCTTCTTGATCGGCCGGTTGCCGACCTCCTCGAAGGACGTCGCGAGCTCGACGATGCGCTCGATGCGCGCACGGTCGAGGTCGTGCTCGACGGAGATGAGATGACGCATCAGGCCAGGGCCTCCTGCTTGGCGACGATCGCGACCTCGTCGACGCCGTCGATCTCGTCGACGCGCACGTTGACGCGCTCCGAGCGGGCGGTCGGGAGGTTCTTGCCGACGTAGTCGGGACGGAAGGGCAGCTCGCGGTGGCCGCGGTCGGCAAGGACCGCCAGCTGGATCCGGCCCGCGCGGCCGTAGCTGAAGAGCGCGTCGATGGCGGCCCGGACGGTGCGGCCGGTGTAGAGGACGTCGTCGACGATGACGACGGTCATCCCGTCGACGGCGAAGTCGATGTGGCTGGCGTTCACGATCGGCTGGTCGTGGCGCGTGGTGACGTCGTCGCGGTAGAACGAGATGTCGAGGTCGCCGAGCGGCACCTCGGCGTCGAGCAGGTCCTCGACGAGCCGGTGGACGCGCTGGGCGAGCACCGCGCCGCGGCGGTGGATCCCGACGATGGCGAGCCGGTCGGCCGCTGCGTTCTTCTCGACGATCTCGTGCGCGATGCGTACGAGCGTTCGGCGGATGTCGTCCCGATCGAGGACGACCTTCTCTGACTCCATGTACTTCCTCCCTGGCCTCTCTGGACCGCCGTCCGGCCTCTCGGGACCGGTGGTAGGAACGTTCGGTCGTTGACGGTAGCACCGGTTCCGGCGGCTGCGCGGGGCCGCTCGGCCCCGCCGTCGTTCAGGCGGGAGCGGGGCGCGCGCCGTCGCGCACGAGCGAGGGCTCGCCCTTCTCCGGGAAGGGCACCTCGATGACGTCGAAGTCGCGCGGGACGACCGTGTTGGGGAACGTCGCGCGGGCCTCATCCTTGATCTCGCGCCCGCCGTAGCGAGTGGAGACGTGGGTCAGCGCAAGCATCCGGACGTCGGCCTCCTCGGCCAGCAGGGCCGCCTGCCGGGCGGTCGAGTGCGCGGTCTGCATCGCGCGCTCGCGCTCGTCCTCGGTGAACGTCGCCTCGTGGACGAGCAGGTCGGCACCCTCGGCGGCGATCCGGATCGGGTCGCACGGCGCGGTGTCGCCCGACAGCACGACGCGCCGGCCGTGGCGGTCGGGACCGACGACCTCCTCCGGCGCCACGCCGTTGACGGTCTCGCCGCGCTGCAGCCGGCCGAAGTCCGGGCCGGGCGTGACGCCCCTGGCGGTCGCGAGCTCGGCGTCGAAGCGGCCGGGCCGGTCGTCCTCGACGAGCGCGTACCCGAACGCCTCGATCCGGTGGCGCGCGGGGATCGCCGTGATCACGTAGTCGCCGAAGTCGATCTCCTCGAACTTCTCGAGATCCACCACCGTGAGGCCGAACCGTGGACGCCCCGTGACGACGCGCATCGCCCGCATCGCCTCCTCGGTTCCCTTCGGCCCGTACACGGTGAGCGGCCGGTCGCGGTCGCGCAGCTCGAACGACTTGATCATCCCGGGCAGGCCGAGCCAGTGGTCGACGTGCAGGTGCGTGAGGAACACGACGTCGAGGTCGGTGAGCCCGACGCTGCGGATGAGCTGGCGCTGCGTACCCTCCCCGCAATCGACGAGGATCCGGTCGCCGCCACGGCGGATGAGCGTCGCGGGCAGCCCGCGCCGGGCGGTGGGCACCGAGCCGGCGGTGCCGACGAAGACGACCGAGAGATCCATGCGCGGGTCGAGAATACGCCCGCCGGGTACGAGCGCCTCATGCTCAGAACCGCCTGTCTCGCTTTCGTCCTCCTGTGCGCAACGACCAGCACTGCCGCCGCCCAGGCTCCTCCGGGGTCGGACTTCGCGGGAGGCGCCGCGTCGGGGCCCGGGTCCATCCCTGACGGCAGCAGCGAGATCGGCATCAAGGTCGACGGGTCGGGAAGCCGCGCGACGGTGCGCGCCGTCGGCGTCCGCGCCTGCTCCCGAGGCCGCTCGACCGAGGGCGAGAGCGCGGGAACGGTCACCGTCGCGCCCGACGGCACGTTCAGCGGCGCGCTGAACCGCCGCCGTCAGGCACGGGCGGTCGGCTTCTCCATCCGCGTCACCGTCGCGGGACGGATCGAGGCCGGCCGGGCGACCGGGACCCTCCGGGTCGTCACCCGCCGGCGCGGCAAGCCGTACTGCAGCGGCGACGTCGCCTTCGACGCGCGGCCCGCAGCCGCGCTGAGCGGCGAGCCCGCTCCGGTGCCCGCAGGCGCCGTCCTCGTCGGCCGGACGAGCGGACGCAGCGGCGGCCCGTTCGGGTTCAACCTGCGCGTCAGCGCCGACGGCAAGCGGATCGAGCGCGTCGTGACGACCTGGCGCGAGGGCTGCCGCTCGGTCCGGGGCACCGAGGAGACGAACTACTCCCCGACGATCGCGATCCGGCCCGACGGGACGTTCACGAAGACCGAGCGCTTCACCGTGCGGTTCAGCGACGCGACGCAGCGGGTCACCGTCGTGACGACGGGCCGCTTCGTCGCCGGAGGAGCCACCGGAACGGTCCGCGCCCGATCGACCGCCCGCTCGCGCAAGACCAAGCGCGTCATCGACCGGTGCAACACCGGAGCGCTGACCTGGTCCGCAACCCCCTAGCGCGCCCGGAAGGATTCGAACCTTCGACCTCACGCTCCGGAGGCGTGCGCTCTATCCACTGAGCTACGGGCGCTGGCAGCGACGACCGAGCTTAGCGGTCGGAATCGACCGCCTGGGCGATGTCGTCGCGCGTGAGCAGCGGCGTCAGCGTCAGCCCGATCTCGGCGAGCGCCTCGGCTCCGCCGGCCTGGCGGTCGATCGCGCACACGACGGTGTCGATGATCGCCCCTCGCTCGCGCAGGTCTCCGGCGGAGATCACGACCTGACCCCCGGAGGTGACGACGTCCTCGACGACGAGGACGCGACGGCCCTCGACCTCGGCGCCCTCGGCGAGCCGCATGGTCCCGTACTCCTTGGCCTTCTTGCGCACGAACGCCGCAGGGAGACCCGTCTCCCGCGACAGCGCGGTGGCGATCGGGATGCCGCCCATCTCGAGCCCGGCCAGGATCTCGGTCTCCGGCGGCACGAGCTCGGCCATCGCGGCGGCGACACGCTGGAGGAGCTGAGGGTCCGCCTCGAACCGGTACTTGTCGAAGTACTCGGTCGCGGTGCGGCCTGAGCGGAGGGTGAACGTCCCCGTCAGGTGGGCGATGCGGTGGATGTCGCGGGCGAGATCGGCGCGGCTCATGGCGGCCGCGAGACTACCGATCCGGTACCGGTTCGCTATTTGGACCCAAAGAGAGGAAGCTCAGGGAGATGACGGATCTCGACCTCCTGGGCGACGTCCGGGTCCAGTCGCTTCTCGACATCGACCCTGACCTCGGCGCGGACATCCCCGACGACGAGCGCTCAGCCGCCCGGCGGGCGACGTCGGTGCACACGATCACGCTCGCCGAAGGCGAGGGCGAGATCCTCAGCCGCCTCGGCCAGCGGCCGGATCTCGCGGGGTTCTTCATCACGGAGGGCCTCCTGCTGCGCGAGGTCAGGCTCGACTCGCGCGCGTTGCCCGAGCTGCTCGGACCGGGCGACGTCGTCGAGCCGCCGGTCGAGATCAACACGTTCCTGCCCGTGCACTCCCGCATGGTCGCGCTCGCGCCGACGCGGCTGGCCATCCTCGGCCCGAGCTTCGCCCGCGCGTGCGCCAAGTGGCCGTCGCTGCTCGGCGCGATCGAACGCCGGAAGTCCGCCGAGCGCCAACGCGTGGCGATCCACGGCGCGATCGCCCAGCTCGCGCGCGTCGAGATCCGCCTGCTCGCGCTGCTCTGGCACCTCGCCGGCACCTGGGGCCGGGTCGCATCGGACGGCGTCGTCGTCCCGTTCGCGCTGACCCACGAGATGCTGGGGCAGTTCGTCGGCGCCGAGCGGCCGACCGTCACGCTTGCGGTCGGCCAGCTCGACAGCGAGGGCCTCATCGCCCGCCTCGACGACAGGACGTGGCTGCTGCGCAGCGGCTCGGACGCCTGGCTGAACGAGGAGCTGGGCCACGCGCCGCTCGAGCCGACGGCCGTCGCCCGGGCCCGACAGGTCCGCAGTGAGGCCCGCATCGCCCGCGACGAGGCCCGCGCCGCCCGCGCCGAAGCCGCCCAGACACGCCGCCGCCGCGGCGAGCTGCGCAAGAGCCCGAGCGAAGACGTCGCCTGACCCGGCCGGCGGTGCGCCGGTCGATCGTCGATCCTTCAGCGCGATGGATCCCGACGAGCTCTACTGCCTGCCGCTGGACCGCTTCGTGCCCGAGCGCGCCGCGCTGGTCAAGGCGCTGCGCGCCGAGGGCCGGCGCGAGGACGCGAGCGACGTCGCGAAGCTCCCGAAGCCGTCGGTGGCCGCCTGGGCGGTCAACCAGGTCGTCCGCGCCCAGTCCAAGCAGGCCGCGGCGCTGTGGAGCGCCGGCGACGACGTCATCGAGACCCAGGCGCGGGTCGTGGCCGGCAAGGCCGGCGGCAAGGAGCTGCGAGGGGCGATCGAGCGCCAGCGCGCGGCGCTCGAGGCGCTCGCCGACGCGGCCCGCGGCCTGGTCACCGCCGGGGACAAGTTCCTCGGCGAGGCGCACGTGCAGGCCGTCGTCGAGACCCTGCACGCGGCGTCGGTCGACGCCGCCGCCCGCGAGGACGTCGCGGCCGCCCGCGTCGCACGGCCGCTGCGCCTCACCGGATTGGAGGCGGTGGCGTCCGTGCCCGCTCCCCCGCGTGCCGCGGCCGCTGACCCCAAGGAGGACGCCCCACCGAGGAAGCGGCGGGCGAAGGCGGCCAAGGCCGCGAACGAGCCCGCCTCGGACGCCGCCCGTGCCCGCATCGCGGCCCGTGAGCAGCGCGACGCCGAAGCGGAAGCGGAGCGCCGAGCAGCGGAGAAGGAGCGCGCCGCGCGCGAGCGCGAGGCCCGCCGTGCGCTCGCGCGGGCCGAGCGCGACCGCGACGCCGCCCGTGACCGGGTTCAGGCCGCGGTCAAGGCCCGCGCCGACGCGGAGATCCGCGTCGAGCAGGGCGAGGCCGACCTCGCCCGGGCCGAGAACTTCCGCGCCGACGCGCACGCCGAGCTCGAGCAGGCCGAGGACGCCGTCGAGCTCGCGCGGGCCGAGGTCGAAGCGCTCGACTGAGCTACGTCGACTCGACGGGGTCAAGCGGCGTCAGCGACGCCTCGATCCGCTCGCGGTACGGCTCGAGGAACGGCGGGAGCGCCACGCGCTTGCCGAGCTCGGACAGCTCCTCGTCGGCGGTGAAGCCCGGCCCGCGCGTCGCGAGCTCGAAGAGCACGCCGCTCGGCTCGCGGAAGTAGACCGAGCGGAAGTAGAAGCGATCGATGACCTCGGTCGCGCGAGCGCCCGCGGCGGCGACCCGCTGCTGCCAGGCCTCCTCGGCGCCCAGCGGCATCGACCACGCGACGTGGTGCACAGTGCCCGCGCCGGGGATCCCGGGCTCGAGCGGCGGCTGCTCGTAGGCGATCCAGCCGCCGCGCTCGTCGCCGCGCGACTCGAACACGCCGTCGCCTCGGTCCTCGAACGCGAGCGGACCCGTGAGCAGCCCGGCGCTGCGGTCGGGGCGCGAGGCGTAGGCGCGCACGCCGGCGAAGCCGGTGATCGCGTGCTCGGTGGGCACGTCGCCGAAGTCGGCCGGGAGCGGCGCGTCGGGGACGTCCTCGACGACGAGCTCGAGCGTGAGCCCCTCGGGGTCGTCGAAGCGCAGCGCCGCAGCGGAGCGCTCCACGGCGATCCCCTCGGCGCCGATGCGCGACGCCCAGAAGTCGAGCGACTGGGCCGACGGCACGCGGAACGCGACGGTGTGGACCATCCCGTCGCCGGCGCGGCCGGGCCGGGCGCCGCGGTACTCGAAGAAGGTCATGTCGAACCCGGGCGAGCCCTGCTCGTCGCCGTAGAAGAGGTGGTAGACGCTCGGGTCGTCCTGGTTGACGGTCTTCTTGACGAGCCGCATCCCGAGGACGCGCGTGTAGAAGTCGACGTTGCGCGGGGCATCGCCGGTGATCGACGAGACGTGGTGGACGCCGTCGAGCTTCATGGCCTGACTCCGATCGTGTCGCGGGCGGCAGCGAGCCGCTCGATCTGCTGAATGGGGTTGTCCTCGGTCGGCCAGAGGACGAACGTGTCGACGCCGTAGCGCTCGGCCCAGTTCGTCATCTGGGCGGCCATGTCCGCGCCGTCCAGGGCCGGTGCGGGGATGTTCCAGACGCGGCGCACGGCGGCCGGGTCGCGTCCGGCCTCCTCCGCCGCGCCGGTGACCGCCTTGTCGAGCTCGCCGAGGTCGGCGGGCGTGACGCCGCGCATGAGCGACGGCACCCATCCGTCGGCCTTCTCGCCGGTGAGACGGAGCATCCGCGGCTTGTAGGCGCCGAGCCAGATGTCGATGTCGTGGGCCGGCGGCGGGCCCGGGTGGTATCCCTCGAGCCGGTAGTGCTCGCCGGCGTGCTTCACCGAGCGCTCGTCGCTCCAGGCGAGGCGGATCACGTCGATCGCCTCGCTCAGCGCGTCGACGGACTCGCCCGGCGTGCGCCGGGGGCCGCCCATCGCGGCGATGGCGTCCCAGAAGCCGCCCGCGCCGAGGCCGAGCTCGAAGCGCCCGCCCGACAGCAGGTCGAGCGTCGCCGCGTGCTTGGCCAGCACGGCCGGCGGGCGCAGCGGGAGGTTCGCCACATCGGGAAAGACGCTGATGCGCTCGGTGCGCTCGAGCAGGTGCCCGAGCAGCGCAAGCGTGTCGACGTAGCGCCGCTGGTACGGATGGTCCTGGACGCCGACGACGTCAAGGCCGAGCGCGTCCGCGCGGCGCACGAGGTCGACGGTGCCGGCGAGCCCCTCGGCGTTGGGGACGACCGAGAGGCCGAAGGTGAGAGGCCGCAAGTTCATTGCGCGTGCAACTATAGCGCGTTACTCACGCTCCTTCGGCGCTTCAGGTCACGGTGCCGCCGGCCGCGCGGACCTCGTCGAGCGCCTGCTCCACGTCCCCCGGCTTCACGTCGATGCCGCGCACGCCGTCGCGGTCGACCTCGACCTCGAAGCCCTTGCGCAGCGCGTCGAGCGCGGTGTTCTTGACGCAGTAGTCGGTGGCGAGCCCGACGACGGTGACGCGGTCCACCCCGCGGTCGCGCAGGACCTGTTCGAGCTCGGTCGCCTCGAAGCCCGAGTAGCCGTCGGTGCCTGGGTCCTGCCCCTTGTCGACGATCACGTCGATCCGATCGGTCGGCGCGCCGTCGTGCAGCTGCGCTCCCGGCGTGTCCTGCACGCAGTGCGGGGGCCACGGACCGCCGCGCTCGGCGAACGAGCCGTGGTCGGCCGGGTGCCAGTCGCGGGTCGCGACCACGAGGTCGAACCGGCCGGACTCCGCCAGCTCGCGGACGCGGCCTGCGATCTCGTCGCCGTGCGGCACCGCGAGAGCGCCGCCGGGCGTGAAGTCGTTCTGGAAGTCGACGATGACGAGCGCTTCGGTGCTCATGCACCGCACGCTACCGGGGCATCAGCCGGCCGGGATCTCCCCGCCCACGACGACGTCCCTCGCCGTCTTCGGCTTGGGCTTGGACGCGGGCTTCTCCACCGGCTTCTTGGCCTTGTCCTTGCCGGTGGCCGGCGGCGTGCTCGTCTTGGGAGCCTTGCCGCTGCGGATCTGCTTGAGGACCGACTCGAAGACCGTGAAGGCCGGCCGCGGACGTCCGTCCTCGCCGACGAGCCCGGAGTCCCACGAGGCGAGCGGGCCGCCCGCGTTCCAGTGGTAGAGGTAGACGCGCTTGATGCGCGGGCTGACCCGGACCAGGTGATCGAAGATGTAGCGCGTGACCTTCGCGGCGTGGGCGACGCCCTCGGTGAGCTTGACCTTGCCCGGGCCGTCCTTGGTGCGGCGCTTGACGAGCCCGCCGACCTCGGTCAGCCAGATCTCGCCCTTGACGGCGAGCAGGAGCTCACGCGTGCGGGTCGCGTCGAAGCGGTTCGCGCTGACGTAGTTGTGGAGCGCCCAGTACTTCGGCTTCTCCTTCGCCGCCTTCATGAAGGCCTTGGCCCACGAGACGAGGTTCGGCTGGTCGAGCAGCGTCGCGCCGGCGATGCGGCAGGTCGGGCACACGGCGCGCATCGCCTTGTAGTGCGCGGCGGCCAGCGCGGGGTTGCGCCCGGTCGGCTCGCCGAAGTGGTTGGACTCGTTCGACGCGACGAAGTCGGTGACGTGCGGGTAGCGCTGGCGGAACTTCAGGAAGCCGTCGCGGATCTGCAGGGCGGTCGGCTTGATGTGCCGGCGCTCGTCGATGCGCGAGCGCGCCCACGTGATGAGCGGCTTGACGCCGGCGCGCTGGGCCGCGGCCATCCAGTCGTCGAGGTCCTTGACCTGCCAGTCGTAGTCGAAGCTGTCCCACGCGACCGACCGGCGGGCGATCGTCAGCCGCAGTCCGGAGAACCGCGGGTCGGAGAAGAAGTCGGCCTTCTGGTCGGCGATGCCGATCTGCGCCTTCAGCGCGCCCTTCAGCGGCGGCAGCTTCTTCAGCAGCGCCTTCTCGGCCTTGAGCTCCTTGGCCTTGGCATTCGCCTTGGCCTTGGCCGCCTTCTCGTCCACGGCGGAGGCGGACGGCACGGAGACCGTCAGCACCGCCAGGAAGGCGAGCACGAGAAGGAGTAGAGGATGCGGGGAACGCATGAGCAGAATGTCGGCAGATGATGCGCGCGGGTTGAGCGGCGGAGGCCACCGTACCTTGATCGCGTGCGGATCCTGCCGGTCAGCGTGTGTCTTGGTGCTCTTTCGTTGCTGCTCTCCGCAGCGCCGGGCTACGACGCGTGGGCCTGGCTGATCTGGGGCCGGGAGCTGTGGGACGGCGCGCTCAGCACCGCCGAGGGTCCCGCGTGGAAGCCGCTACCCGTCGCGGCGACCGCCGCGCTCGCCCCGTTCGGGGGTGCGGCGCCGGAGCTCTGGCTGGTCATCGCGCGTGCCGGAGCGATCGCCGCCGTGCTCCTCGCCTTCCGCGTCGGCAGCACGCTCGCGGGGGGCGCCGCCGGACTCGTCGCCGCGTTCGCCGTGGTCCTCACCGGCGGTTTCGTGCGGCACGCCGCGGTCGGCGACGCCGAGCCGCTGCTCGTCGCGTTCGCGCTCGCCGCGGTCGACCGCGGGCTCGCCGGCCGACACCGCCAGGCGCTCGCCTTCGCGGCGCTCGCCGCGCTCCTACGGCCGGAGGTGTGGCCGTTCCTCGGCCTCTACGGCCTGTGGCTCGCCCGCGAGCAGGAGGTCCTCCGCCCCGCCCTCGCCACGCTCGCCGTCGCGATCCCCGTCGCCTGGTTCCTGCCCGAATGGCTCTCCTCCGGCGAGCTGCTCAGGTCGACCGAGCGCGCGCGGATCCCCAACCCCGGCCAGCCGGCGACCGCCGAGATCCCCGCGCTCGAGACGCTGTCGCGCTCCCTCACGGTGCTGTTCGTCCCGGCGGCCGCACTCGCGCTGCTCAGCCGAGGTCCCGCGCGCGCCCTGGCCGCCGGCGGCGCCGCGTGGATCGTCCTCGTCGCCGTCATGGCCCAGGCCGGCTTCTCCGGCGAGGAGCGCTACGTGCTGCCGGGGGCCGCGATCCTCGCCGTCGGTGGGGCCGCCGCGCTCGCGCGAACGACAGCATCGATGAGGATGGTCGTCCCGCTCGTCGTGGTGCTTCTCGGGGTCGCCGCCGTCCCGCGCGTGCAGGAGATCGCCGAGCTCGGCCCGCGCCTCGCCTACCAGGACCGCCTCGTCGCGACGCTCGACGACGCCATCGCACAGGCCGGCGGCCGCGACGCGGTCCTCGCCTGCGGAACGCCCGCGGTCGGCCGCTTCCGCGGGACGCTTCTCGCGTACGCGCTCGACGTCCCCAAGCACCGCGTGCGCGCGGACGGCCGCCCCGGCGCGGTCACCTTCCGCAGCCGCCTGACCGAGCACGCGTCGGTCTCCCCACCCGGCCCGCCGCCGCGCGGCGAGCCGTGGGACGTCCTCTACAGCCCCGGCAGCTCCTGCACGAGCGACAGCACCGGCGCGAAGAGGTCGCCGTCGCGCTCGACCCGTGCGAGGACCTCGTCCGAGGTGAAGACGAGCCGTTCGGGATCGCCGGCCTCGTGGCACTCGCGCACCTCGTCCCAGGTCACCGGCGTCGACACCGTCGGGCGGTCCTTCGCGCGCAGCGAGTAGACGTTGACCGTCGTCTTGGCGTCGTCGTTCTGCGACCAGTCGACGAGCACCTTGCCCGGCCGCAGCGACTTCGTCATCCGCGAGACGACGAGGCCGGGCTCGGACTGCTCGAGCAGCTCCGCGACGGTCTTGGCGAAGGTCTTCGTCCCGCGCGGCCCGTCGTACAGCGCGTCGGGCGTGTTCAGCGGGACGTACACCTGCAGGCCCTTCGAGCCCGACGTCTTGGGGAACGACTCGAGCCCGAGCCGCGAGAACATCCCCTCGAGCCACAGCCCGACGCGGCAGCACTCGACGATCGTCGCCGGCTCGCCCGGGTCGAGGTCGAACGCGAGGATGTTCGGCACCGTCGGCGTCAGGCCGGGGCCGAGCGACGTGTGCAGCTCGAGGTCGGCGAGGTTCGCCAGCCACATGAGCGTCGGCACGTCCTCGCACAGGCAGAAGTTGATCGTCTTCGACGACATCTGCACCCGCACCGTCTGCACCCAGTCGGGCCGGTGCGACGGGCAGTTCTTCTCGTAGAAGAACTGGCCCTCGACGCCGTTGGGATAGCGCTTGAGCGTGAGCATCCGCCCCTCGAGGTGCGGCAGCAGCGCCGGCGCGATCCGCCGGTAGTAGTCGATGACCTCGCCCTTGGTGAACCCCGCCTTCGGATAGAGGACCTTGTCGAGGTTCGAGAACTTGAGCTGGCGGCCCTCGACCGTCATGAGCGGCTCGAGCGGCGCCATCGACGGCGACTCCGCCTTGAGGCCCTTGTACGACGGGTGGCGCAGCACGCGGTCCTTGGTCCACTCGCCGAACTCGACCTCGATGACGTACCGCGGCTCGACCCAGATCGACTCCTTCGGCGCGGCTTTCGCGTTCTCGACCGGCGGGCCGTCGCGCTCGATCGGCCCCAGGAGCGAAGCCAGCCGGTCGAGCTCGGCCCCGTCGAACCCGGTCCCCACGCGCCCGCAGTAGCGCGAGCCGTCCTCGCAGGCGACGAGCAGCGCCCCGATCCGGTCGCGCCGCTTGCCCTCCCCCGGCAGCCAGCCGACGATCGTGAAGTCCTCGCGCTGCTTGTTCTTGAGCTTGACCCAGCCCTTCGCGCGGCGCCCCGGCTCGTACGGGCAGTCCAGCCGCTTGGCCATGACGCCCTCGAGCCCCTGCGCCTCGGTCGCGGCGAGCAGCGCCGCGCCGTCGCCGACGACGTGGTCGGGCGTCTGCCAGTGCGCGCCGACGAGCTCGAGCTCCTTCAGCCGCGCACGCCGCTCCTCGTAGGACAGGTGCATGAGCGAGTGGCCGTCGAGCCACAGCAGGTCGAAGACCACGTAGACGACCGGGTTGGTCTTGGCCAGCCTGCGCGCCGCGCTCTCGGAGGTGACGTGCATCCGCGACTGCAGGCGCCCGAACGACGGCCGCGCCTGCTCGTCGAAGGCGACGATCTCACCGTCGAGCACCGCCTCGTGGTGCGAGAGGGCCCGGTTGAACCGCGAGAGCTCCGGATACGAGCGGGTGATGTCGCGCAGGTTGCGCGACTCGAACCGCAGCTCCCCCGGGCGCGAGTACGCGATCGCACGCACCCCGTCCCACTTGATCTCGAACGCCCACCGCGACTGCTCGCGCTTGGGCGGCATCGCGCCGGTCGTCGCGAGCATCGGGACGATCTTGTCCGGGATGGGCTCGCGGTCCGGGTCGGCCGGCTCGCCCATCCAGTGGATCATCCAGTCCTTCCGCTCGGGCCCGATCGGGAAGAGCGCGTACATCCCGTCGGCCAGGCCGCGCTCGCCGACGAGCCGGACCTCGATCTTGCGGTCCTCCCACTTGAGGACCTCGTACGTCCCGGAGTCCCAGATCGTCATCGAGCCGGCGCCGTACTGGCCCTTCGGGATCTCGCCGTGGAAGTCGATGTACTCGAGCGGGTGGTCCTCGGTGTGGACCGCGATCCGGTTGACGCCGGGCACCTTGGGCAGCGCGTTGGGGATCGCGAACGACACGAGCACCCCGTCGCGCTCCAGGCGCAGGTCCCAGTGCAGGCGCGTCGCGTGGTGCTCCTGGACGACGAAGCGGTCGCCCTCGGCGGCGTCCGGGACCGCGTCGGGAATCGGCTCGGGTGTCGCGCCCTTGCGCCGCTTCTTCTTGTAGGTGTCGAGCTCAGCCACGGACGGCGGCGCGGAGGGCGTCGAGGTCCGCGCCCTTGACGATGTACCCGTCGGCCGCTGCGGCGAGCGCCTGGTCGGCGTCGTCGCGTTGGTGTCCCGACAGGATGATCACGCGCGCGTCGGGCGCCGCGACCCGCAGCTCGCCGACGGTCTGCGCGTCGCACATCTGATCGAGCAGGATCACGTCGGGCTTCGTGTCGCCGGCACCGGCGACCAGCTCGAACCGATCGCTCGCCTCCCCCACTACGACGATCTCCCCGTCGGGGAGCGTCTCGCGCAGGAGGAACCGGAACGTCGAGTCGTCGTCGGCGACGAAGACGCGAATACCCACCCGGCGAACAGTAGACCAGCCCGGGAGAATCTCCCCCCGGGAGATTCTCCCAGCGGAAATCGCCCTCTGGGCGATCAGCCCCCGGCGACGGCAGGCAGGATCTGCAGCTCGGCGCCCTCGGGCACCTGCGTCTCAAGCCCGTCGAGGAAGCGGATGTCCTCCCCGTCGAGGAACACGTTCACGAACCGCCGCAGCGTCCCGTCCTCGTCGGCGACGCGATCCTTGAGCTCGGTGTGCTCGGCGTAGAGCGCCCCGAGCACCTCGCCGACGGTCTGGCCGTCGACGCTCGGCGCCCGGTCGCCGCCGGTCGCCGCCGCGAGCTGCGGCGGGATCTTGACCGTCACGGCCATCAGGTCGCCACGCCCGCGAACTCGGACTCGAACGCGTCGAACGACGCGTCGATCGTGTGCGTCGTGAACGTGTCGCGCACCGCGTCGAGGGTCTTGAGGCCCTCGCCGGTGATGAACACGACGACGCGCTCGTCCTTGCCGATGTCGCCGCGCGCGGCGAGCTTGGCCAGCGTCGCGGTGGTGACGCCGCCGGCGGTCTCGGTGAAGATGCCTGTCGTCTCGGCGAGCAGGCGGATGCCGGCCTTGATCTCGTCGTCGGTGACGCTGTCGACGCCGCCGCCGGTGCGGCGGGCGAGCTCGACCGCGTACGGGCCGTCGGCGGGGTTGCCGATGGCCAGCGACTTGGCGATCGTGTCCGGCTTGACCGGGCGGCAGACGTCGGTGCCGGCCTCGAACGCCTGCGCGACGGGCGAGCAGCCCAGCGCCTGGGCGCCGTTCATCGTCGGGATCTCGCCCTCGAGCAGGCCGACCTCGATCCACTCCTCGAAGCCGCGGGCGATCTTCGTGAACAGCGAGCCCGACGCGATCGGCGAGATGACGCGGTCGGGGATCTCCCAGCCGAGCTGCTCGGCGACCTCGAACGCGAGGGTCTTCGAGCCCTCCGCGTAGTACGGGCGCATGTTCACGTTGACGAACGCCCAGTCGCGCTCGCCGCTGAGCTCGGTGCACAGGCGGTTGACGTCGTCGTAGTTGCCGCGGACGGCGACGAGGTTCGTGCCGTAGACGCCGGTCGCGAGGATCTTCTGCTCCTCGAGGTCCGACGGCACGAAGACGTAGGACTCCATGCCGAGGGCGGCGCCGTGCGCGGCCACGCTGTTGGCCAGGTTGCCGGTCGACGCGCAGGCGATGACCTCGTAGCCGAGCTCACGGGCGCGGGCGACCGCGACGGAGACGACGCGGTCCTTGAACGAGTGCGTGGGGTTCGCCGCGTCGTTCTTGACCCACACCTCCTTAAGGCCGATGCGCTCGGCGAGCCGGTCGGCCTTGATCAGCGGCGTGCAGCCCGACGGCAGGCCGGCCTTCGACGACGCGCGCAGCGACGGCCCGGGCGGC
>CADCVT010000350.1 GCA_902806215.1 uncultured Solirubrobacteraceae bacterium
CGGCCGCGGGCGGGACGGGCGGCTGCGGAGCCGGCATCGCCGGGTGCGACTCGGGCGCCCGGTGGGTGCCCTCGCGCCGGGCGGCGGACTGGTTGCGGCGCTCGCGCTGCGGTGTGGCCTTCGCACCCCGCGTGGGTCGCGGTCCGGCGACGACGACAGCGCGACGGCCGTCCCGGCGGCGACCGCGACGGCGGCCAGTGCGAGCAGCGCCCTGGCCGGCGGCACGCTCGCCCGGACGTGCAGGACCTCGGGCACGGCCTCCGGGGCCGGCGCCCGGCGCCGAAGATCGAGGCACCGCTCGCGCACGAGCCCTTCGAGATGGGCCGCCTCGTCGCTGGGCGCGGCGCTGCTGGCCGACAGCCGCTCGGCGTAGCGCAGCACGACGTCGGCGACGACGTCGCCGGGCGCCGCGCCGGTCTCCCGGAGCAACGGGACGGCCAGGCGCTCGAGCCGGTCGCCGTGCTCGGCGAAGAGCTCGGCGAGCCGAGCCAGCGGGTCCCCGTTCGCGTGGCCCTCCCATCCCCGGGCGGGCCGCGCGGTCTGGCTCTGAGGGACCATCGGCGCGCACGCTCTCACCCCGGCGGCGCGTTGCCTAGCGACGAAAGTCTGATCTTGCGGCGACCAGTCGCGGGAGGCGTCGCACCCGCGCCCTAACCTCCTGCGCGATGGAGCGCCGCCTCGCCGTCGTCGACCTCGGGTCGAACAGCTTTCGCCTCGTCGTCTTCACCGCTGAGGACAAGTGGTGGAAGAAGACCGACGAGATCCACGAGGTCGTCCGGATCGGCCAGGGCCAGGCCGTCGGCGGCGACCTCCAGCCCAAGCCGGTGCGCCGCGCGCTGTCGACGCTCGAGCTGTTCGCCCACTTCACGCGCGCGACCGGCCTCGACCCGATCCAGGTCGACGCCGTGGCGACGAGCGCGATCCGCAGCGCCTCGAACCGCGAGCCGTTCCTCGAGAAGGCCCGCAAGTGCCTGCCGGTGCGCGTGCTCAGCGAGGAGGAGGAGGCCCGCTACGGCTACCTCGCGGCGGTCAACTCGACGACGCTGAGCGACGGCGCGGTGCTCGACCTCGGCGGCGGCTCGCTCCAGCTCGTGCGCGTGAAGGGGCGCGAGGCGCGCAAGCTGCGGTCGTGGCCGCTCGGCGCGGTCCGCATGACCGAGCGCTTCCTGCCCTCGGACTCGCCCGCGCCGAAGAAGGCCATCAAGGCGCTGCGCGCGCACGTGGTCGAGCAGGTCGGCGACGCGTCCTGGGTCGGCAACGGCGGGCGGCTCGTCGGGATCGGCGGCACGATCCGCAACCTCGCGGTCGCCGCGCAGTACCTCGAGGAGCTGCCGACCTTCGGCGTCCAGGGTTTCCTGCTCACGCGCGACACGCTCGACGAGCTCGTGACGCGGCTGGCGGCGGTCGCGCCGTGCGACCGGTCGAAGGAGGTGCGCGGCATCAAGCCCGCGCGCGCCGACCTGATCCTCGCCGGCGCCGTCGCGATCCAGGGCGTGCTCGAGGCCGGCGGCTTCGACGCCATCGAGGTGACGGAGGCCGGCCTGCGCGAGGGCGTCTTCTTCGAGCGTCACCTCGCGCCGACCGGGCTGTTCGAGGACGTCCGCCGCGACAGCGTGCTCAACCTCCACGCGCAGTACGACGGCGTCGACGAGCGGCACGTCGAGCACGTCGCGCGCCTCGCGCTGCAGATGTTCGACGACCTCGCCGAGGCCGGCCTGCACGAGGCCGACCCGGAGGCGCGCGAGCTCGTGTGGGCGGCGGCGATGCTCCACGACATCGGCGTGCGCGTCGACTACGACGACCACCACAAGCACTCGCGCTACCTGATCCTCAACGGCGGGCTGCCCGGGTGGACGCAGCGTGAGATCGCGCTCGTCGCGCAGATGGCGCGGTACCACCGCAAGGGCTCACCCGGCCTCGACGACCTGTCGGCGCTCGGGCGCAAGGGCGACCGCGAGCTCGTCGCGCGCGGCTCGGCGCTCCTGCGTCTGGCCGAGCAGCTCGAGCGCTCGCGCGACCAGCTCGTCCGCGCCGCCCACGTCCACGTCGCAAACGGCCACGTCGAGCTGCGGCTCGAGGGAACGGGCGACGTGTCGCTGGCCAAGTGGGCCGCGGAGCGCGAGAGCGACCTCTTCGAGCGCGCGTTCGAGAAGAAGCTCGACGTCGTCGAGCGCTGAGCCATGCCCGCGGAGGTCGCCGGCGCCGACGCCCTGACGAGCATCTTCGGCGAGTGGCCGTCGTTCCACGACGCCGAGGTGCTGCGCATGCGCCTCGACCGCGGCGGTCCGCGGACGCGCGCCCACGTCGAGGCCGACGTCCACGTCTTCGCGATGACCTCCGAGGTCGACGAGGCCGGCTTCTCCGTGCTCCGCGACCACACGCTCGTGACGCTGCGCTTCGACGGGATCGCCGAGCTCGAGCTCGGCGGCTTCAACGACCAGAACGCGCTGTTCGCCCTCGAGCTCGAGGACATCACGGACCGGCAGCTCGACGTTCTGCGCTGGTCGATCCGCTTCGACTCGTCGCACGGCGTCGGGGCGACGTTCCTGTGCGAGGACGTCAGCGTCCTCGCGGCAGGGGCCGACACGCCGGAGCCCTTGCCCGGCTCCCCTACCGGGACCCAGTCCCCGCCCCGGCCCGGCCCCTACGAGCCCGACGGCTGATCGAGCGGATCGCCCGACCGCTGGAGCGGCGCTCCGAGCTCCCGCAGCACGCCCATGAGTACGTGGCGGCGGACCGCTCCGTACTCGAGGACGTGCGCGGCGACGCTCCCGTGCTGGTCCGCCTTCGGCAAGGCGCTCGTTGGTCGAGGCGTGGAGGCCGGGCGAGGAGGTGAGCAGATGCAGCGCGCCTAGTCGCGAGCGCCTGACCGGCACGCGGTCGCCGTCCTCGCCGTGCAGGCGCGCTCGCGCTATGGGAAGGCGCACGCCGGCGTTCGTCGGCGTCGCACCGCTGCGGATCGTCCGGCCGCCGCCCTGGAACACCTGCACCGATGCGCAGCTGCGCACGGTGTCGACGAGGTCGGCGATCGCGCGGTCGCCAGGGTCGCCGCCGCGTGTTCGACGGGTACGACGGCGTGACCGTCGTCTCGGCCCGCGCGTCGGCGAGCGGGATCAGCACGAGCAGTGCGAGCGGTCGAGTCATCCGGAGCACAGCGTTCCAGTGCGCCGGAGCGGGTCGCGCCGACTAGCCGTACTGCTGCTGGCCCGGGCCGGTCGGCAGGGCGACCGGCTGCGAGGAGACGGCCTCGACGACCTCGTCCTCCTCGACCTCTTCGAGGTTCTCGTCGTGCTGGCCGTCGCAGAGCACCCGGAAGTTGCCCGTCACGCCCTGGTCGGCGTGGATCGTGATCCCCGGCAGGATCTCCTCGCCCTCGTCGAAGCCGAGGCGCTCCATGTCGAAGTGCGCGAGGCCGATCCCGTACGCGTTGTGGTCCGGGTTCTCGCGATCGTGGGAGTTCAGCGCGATGGCGAACGCGCGGAGGTTCGCTGCGACTTTCGACGTGTCGGCCACTACCGGGGAGGATACCGGCGGCCGATCTCCGCGACGAGCGCGTCGATCGACGGCGTCGCGATCCCGTGACGGGCGCCGGCGCGCATGACCGCGCCGCCGATCGCGTCGAGCTCGGACGGGTTCCCCGCGGCCAGGTCGCGGGCGAGCGAGCTCGTCTGCGCGGGGTCGAGCGACGCGAGCTCCTCGAGGACCGTGCCGGCGTCGACCCGCGCGCCCTCCTCGTGGGCGATCGCAGTCGCTTCGTCGACGGCGCCCTCCAGCAGCAACCGGCGGCGCGGGTGGGTGAGCACCGGGCCGATCGGCGCTCCCGCTGCCGATGTCGACAGCGCGAGCGCGCACAGCCGGACGAGCTTGCCCCACAGGACCGCGGCATCGCTGTCGAGCACCTTGGTCGGGATCTCCGCCGCGCGCAGCACGTGCGCGAGCCGGTCGGCGCCGCGGCCCGCGAGCTCGACCCGCAGGAACGCGCTCGTCTGCACCACGTGCCCGGGCGCGACGCGCTCGGCCGCGATGCGGATCGACCCCGCGATCGTGCCGGGGAAGACCGCGCGCAGGTGCGGCAGGTGCTCGAAGCCGTTGAGCAGCGGGACGAGCATCGCCGGCTGGACCTTCACGCGGGCCAGCGCGTCGTCGAGCGCGGGGGCCTTCGTCGCGACGATCAGGACGTCGACCTCGTGGTCGAGCTCGGTGGCCGTGCGCGGCCGCGCGGTGAACGACCCGAGGCGCGCGCTCTCGATGCGCAGCCCGTCGTGCGCGATCCGGCCCGCGGTCTCCTCGCGGGCGACGACCACGACGTCCTCGCCCGCGCGCGCGAGCGCGCCCGCGAGGAACCCGCCCACGCCGCCGGGCCCGAGGACGGCGACGCTCACCTCGCGCGGACCGACGTGCGGATCGCGGTCCGGCGCCCCATGAGGTCCTGCGCCTCGACGCGGACGACGTAGCGCCCGGCGCGCGGCGGACGCCAGCCGAGCGCGCGGGCGCCGCGGCCGAGCACCCGCGACACCGTCGCCACGGGCCGCCCGTTCTTGGACACGCGCAGCGTCACGCACGAGATCTTCGACAGGAAGAACTTCGCCGTGCCCGGCTGCTGCGCGCCGGTGAAGCTGAGCCGGGGCCGCTGGTACAGGTAGCCCGTGAAGCGTCGCTCGGTGCCGCAGTACGGCTCGGCCTTCGTGCGCTCGCACAGGGAGCGCAGGAAGTCGCGGACGAGCCGGTGGTAGCCGAGGTCGGACTCCGCGCCGGTCGTCGTCGAGTACAGCGACCACGCCCCGGTGTCGTGCTTGGGCACCTCGACCCGCGCCTGGCGCTCGCCGCTGACGAACGCCGCACGCGCGTCGTCGTCGTCCGCTGCCTCGGCGTAGTCGTAGAGCCCGACAAGCGCCTGCAGGAACGCGTTGAGCACACGCAGCCGCGGGTTGAACGAGTAGATGAGGAAGTGGTCGCCCGCCTCGGCCTGCACGCGGATGCCGCGCGGCGCCTTGGCCCGGAACGCGCCGAACGCGCGCCGCGCGACGTCGAGGTAGCGCGGATCGCCGAGGAACCTGTGGCCGCGGACGAGCGCCTGCATCGCCGTCGCCTGCGAGAGGCCGCTGATCCACGGCGCCCTGCCGCCGCCGAAGCCGAAGTAGTACTCCCACGCGAGGAAGTCGTCGCGCTCGACGGCAAGCGACACGATCGCGTCGAGCGCCGTCCGCAGCCGGTCGCGGTCGCACGCGAAGCCCTTCGGGTCGGGCTCGGTGCACGCCTTGGCCAGCGCGTTCGCGCGCCCCGCGGTCGCGAGCTGCTGCAGCTGGAGGCCCTGCCCCGCGTACCACTGGTAGACGATCTCGCCGACGACGACGCGATCGGTGCGCGTGCCGTTGCCGCCCGCGCACGGGGTCCGCGTCCCCGGCGCAGCCGGGCGCACGGGCGGCCCGCTGCGCGACCACCAGTCCGTGTTGCGCTTGAGCTGCTCGAACAGCACGGGCATGCGCGAGACCGTGAGCAGCCCCCCACGCGCGAAACCCTCGAGCGCGCGGACGACGACCGGCAGCTCGAGCCGCCGGCCGTACGGCAGCTCGCCGCGCGCGGCGAGCGCGCGCTCGTACTCCGCCTCGAACCGCTCGGCGTCCTCCGGCGTGATCAGCTCCTTCTCGGCGGCCTCGCGCACGGTCGCTCGAACGGTCGGTCCGGCGGACGCCCGCGCCACCGGAGCCGCCGGAGCCGCTTCGGCGAGGCAGCCGTCGAAGCGCTGCGGCAACTCGTCGGTCGCCGCAAGCGCGGCAGAAGGCGCGATCAGCGCAGCGAGCAGGAAGAGAAGGACGACGATCATCGACGGAGGAACACCCGAGGCAGCGCGAAGGATCGCGGGAGCTACGGATCGACCAGCACGCCGGGGTTGAGGATCCCGGCTGGATCGAGCTCCCGCTTGGCGGCGCGCAGCGCAGCCGCGAACGGGTCCGGCCGCTGGCGGTCGTACCAGGGCCGGTGGTCTCGACCGACCGCGTGGTGGTGCGTGATCGTGCCGCCCGCGGCGTTGAGCGCATCGCCTGCCGCGGTCTTGATCTCCGCCCACTGCTCGACCTCCTCCCCGCGCCGGGCGGGCGCGAGGACCGTGTAGTACGGCGCCGGGCCGTCCGGATAGACGTGGGTGAAGCGGCACGAGACGAGCGCGCGCTCGCCCGCGGCCTCGCGGACCGAGCCGAGGACCTGCTCGTGGAAGGAAGGGAACCGATCCCAGGTGATGGCGGTCTCGAACGTCTCGCTCAGGATCCCGATCGCGACGAACGTGTCGCGCAGGTACGGCGCGCGCAGGAACGCCCCGCGCCATGTCCCGACCACGTCCTCGCGCTCCTCCGCCTCGCCGCCGTGCTCGCGCGCGATCTCGAGCGCGCGGTCCATCCACGGGCCGACGTCGTGGTCGGCCGACTCGAAGCCGAGCACGAGCACCGCCGCCGAGCCGTCGCCCGTGCCGGTGAAGCCCGCCTCGACCGGGTCGATGAGCCGGCAGTTGCTCGGGTGCAGGCCCGACTGCGACAGCGCGCGCACCGCCTCGGCCCCGCGCATGAACGAGTCGAAGGTCACGCCGGCCGACCGCTTGAACGTCGGCCGCGGCCGCACCCGGACCCAGGCCTCCGTGATGACGCCGAGCGTGCCCTCCGAGCCGAGCAGCATCCGGTCGGGCGACGGTCCGGCGCCGCTGCCCGGGAGCCGCCGCGACTCCCACACGCCCGACGGGGTCACCGCGCGCACCGACTCGACGAGGTCGTCGATGTGCGTCTCGACCGTCGCGAAGTGCCCGCCGGCACGGGTCGCGATCCACCCGCCGAGCGTGGAGAGCTCGAACGACTGCGGGAAGTGGCGCAGCGTCATCCCGTGGTCGGAGAGCTGCGCCTCGAGCGCGGGGCCGAAGACGCCCGCCTGGATCCGCGCCGCGCGCGAGACCTGGTCGACCTCGAGGACGCGATCGAGCGCACCGAGGTCGAGCGAGGCGACCGGCCCGTCGATCCCGCGCGGCGTCACGCCGCCGACGACGCTCGTGCCGCCGCCGAACGGAACGCACACGACGCCTGCCGACGAGCACCACTCGAGCGCGAGCTCGACCTCGCGCTCGTCCTGCGGGCGCAGCACCCCGTCGGGCGCGTGCGCGAAGTCCCCGCGGAAGCCGCGCACGACGTCCTGGTACGAGCGGCCCCACGCGTGCGTCGCGCGCGCGTGCGCAGTCGTGTCCCAGACCGCGGCGAGCGGCCCGGGCGGCGGCGCCACCCGCGGGGCGGGCAGCTCGGGGAGGGGCGCCGGCTCCTCCACGTCGGTCGAGCCCATGCCGAGCACGTCGACGATCGCGCCCGCCGTCGCGCGGACCTCGTCGGTCGACGGCTGCTCGTCCTCGTAGCCCCAGCCCCAGTGCTTGCGCCTTCTCGTGGTCACGTTCGTAGCCTCTCATGCGATGGCCGACGCCCCTGCCCTCCTCGCGCGCGGACCCTGGTCGCTCGACCAGGTCGAGGCCGTCTGGAGCGACACGGCCTACGAGCCGCCCGCCGAGCGCGTCGCCGCGGCCGACGAGGCGATCACCGCGCTGCGCGAGCGCGGGTCGCCGAGCCACGACGGCGTCGCCGCGCGCATGACGGGCTTCGAGCAGACCGCCGACGGGCTGCGGATCGAGCTCCAGCCGCTGCGCTGGGCGCTGCGGCTCGTGCCGGGCGACGCGTCGCAGTCGATCGCCGCGCTCTGCGTCATCCGCGACGCCGAGGGCCGCTGGCTCGCCGGCCGCCGCGCGGCGTGGCTGTCGTCGTGGGCCGGGCGCTGGGCGCTCGGCGCCGGCGGCGCCGTCGACGTCGGCGAGAGCCCGACGCACACGCTGGTCCGCGAGCTCGACGAGGAGTGGTCGGTCACGCCGGAGCGCTGCCGGGCCGAGGCCCTCGTGCGCCTGCCGCACCAGATGATCATGTTCGTCGGGCAGGCCTGGCTGGCGTCCGGAGCCGAGGTCGTGCGCGACGACGAGCACGACGCGCACGCCTGGTGGCCGCCCGACCCGGCCGACTGGCCCGCCGAGGCCGACGAGCCGCTGCGGCGCATGGCGCTCCTGCTCAGGTGACCGCGTTCCGCGCCCTCAAGTACGGGTCGTTCGCGCACTCGATCGTCTACCTGGCCCTGCTCTTCGCGTCGTTCACCGACCGCGAGACGCTCGCGCTCGGCTGGGGCCACGGCGTCGGCTGGATCGTCATGAGCATCGCCTGCCTCGCCGCCGTCCCGCGGCGCATCGTGCCCCTGAAGGTCGCCGTGGCGGTCGTCGTCCTCGGCGGCGTCGGCCCGTTCTTCGGCAGCATCGCCTTCGTGCTCGAGGAGCGCCGCAGTACTCGTTGACGACCTTCGTCAGTCTGCGGTAACCGGTTGTGCTGCCGACCGCTCGTCAGTAGCGTCGCGCGCCCCCACTCCCCTTCAAGGAGGATCGAGCTTGGCTCTGTCCCTTCGCCGCGCCCTGTGCGCGGCAGTCGTAGCAACGGCCGCCACGGCCGCCACAGCCCCGGCCGCGTTCGGCGCGACCTTGGCGAACAGCCCCGGCGGCACGCTCACCTACACCGGCACCGGTGCAGAGAGCGACGTCGAGTTCATACGGACGGCACCCGGCGAGGTCACGGTGGTCAGGAACACCGCCAACGACAACGATCCGATCGCGGATCCCGCCCCGTGGTGCATGACGACGACGCCGGGCGACGAGTACGTCTGCACATTCGTCACGCGAGTCGTCGCCAGTGGAGCGGGCGGGGACGACAGCCTCGACGCCAGCGGCCTGACGGACATCCCGGCCACGCTCAACGGTGGCGACGGGAACGACAGCCTCGAGGGCGGCGGCGGGGCGGACACCGTCAACGGCGACGCCGGGCGTGACGGTCTCGAGGGGGGCGGCGGCAACGACACCATGAACGGCGGAGCCGAGTCGGACTTCCTCGACGGCGAAGCAGGCGAGGACGCCGTGAACGGCGGCACAGGCGACGACTTCCTCTTCGGGGGTGGCGGGAACGACACCCTGAGGGGCGACGGCGGCAACGACCAGATCTTCTCGGACGTCGGCAACGACGACATCGGGGGAGGCGAGGGCTACGACACCGTGTCGGCACTGGCGGACGCGACGCCGCCGACCGACGTCCTGGTGTCGCTGGATGACGTCGCCAACGACCGGAGCTCCGGCACGGCCGGCGAGGCCGACAACGTCCGCGCGGACGTCGAGGCGGTCCAGACGGAGTTCTTCTTCGGGGGCCCGAGCGCGAACGACACCCTCCTCGGCAACGCCGGGGCCAACTCGCTGACGTCCGGCTCCGGGAACGACACCCTCGACGGCGGAACCGGCAACGACGTGCTGAACAGCGGTGAGGGCGACGACACGATCCGTGCCCGTGACGGCTTCGCCGATCTCGTCAACTGCGGCGACGGGAACGACACCGCAGAGGTCGACACGCTCGTCACCGTGAGCGAGTGCGAGACGGTCAACCGCGCCGACGTCGGCAACGCCAACGACGTGCCGGAGATCCCGGAGGACCGGGCGCCGACGGTGGCGTTCACCTCGCCGGCCTCGGGCGCGCCGCTGGCGACGCGGGCGCCGACCATCCTGACGGCGACCGCCACGGACGACCGCGGTATCGCCACCGTCCTGTTCCTCGACGACGAGCGGGTCGTGTGCACCGACGCGGTCGCGCCCTACACGTGCGCGTACAGCGCACGCGGCGAGGACGTGGGGCGCAACACGCTCGCGGTCGTCGCCGTCGACACGGCGCAGCAGACCGCCTCGGCGTTCCGCGCGGTCACCGTCGACCGGTTCGCGCCCGCGGGGATCACCGGCGCGGTGACGCCCGCGCGCGACGTCCGGGCGCCGTACCGGTTCCGCACGTCGGGGCGCGTCCGACTGCCGGCCGGGGTGACCCCGGCGCTCGGCTGCGCCGATGGTCAGGTCTCGATCCAGGTCAAGGCCGGCGCCAGGACGATCAGCACGCGGCGCGTGAACCTGTCGCGCACCTGCACCTTCGCCTCGACGGTCACGTTCCGCGACCGGCGCCGGTTCACCCGCGCCGGGCGACTGCGGTTCACGCTGCGGTTCACCGGCAACGAGGTGCTCACGCGCTCCACGGCCGTCGCGCGCAACGTGCGGACGCGCTGAACCGGGGGCCCGCGAGGACGACGCAAAGGATCTGGCGCACTCGACCACCACCCGAAGTAGCGTTCCGGCCTCATTACCCCGCCAGGAGGTCCATCGTCTTGTCCCGATCCATACGCCGCGCGCTGCTGCTCGCGGTCTGCTCGGCCGCGCTGCTCGGCGTCGCGGCTCCCGGTGCGCTCGCAGCGACGCTGACGAACGCGGGTGGCACGCTCACCTACGACGGCACCGACGCGTCCAACGACGTGGACTTCTTCGAGTCCGGCGCCAACGAGGTCCAGGTCGTCAGCAGCGGCGACCCCATCACGAACACGCCCGAGAACTGCAACGAGGACGTCCCGGACCAGGAGTTCACCTGCACCGGCGTCCAGCGGGTCGTGGCCAACGGC
>CADCVT010000351.1 GCA_902806215.1 uncultured Solirubrobacteraceae bacterium
GACCGCGGACACCCGCGGCCCCGCGCCCTCGCGCCGGGCGACCTCCAGGGCCAGTCCCGCCGCCTGGAGCGGCCCGGCGAGCTCGTGACAGGCACGCGCGACGAGCTCCGCGCGCCGCCGCAGAGCGGCGAGCAGCACGGCCGCCGCGAGCGCGCCGGCGCAGGCGAGCAGCCAGCCCAGCACCGTGAAGGACCCGGGTGCGGCGCTCATGTCTCCACCGGCCCGTCGACGAGGCGGTAGCCGACGCCCCACACGTTGACGACGTAGTGGTCGCCGCGAGCGCCCAGCTTCTGCCGCAGGCGACACGCGTGGGAGTCGAGCGTCCGCGTGGCGCCGAGGCTCCGAAAGCCCCAGACGTTGCGCAGCAGCTCCTCCTTGGTCCAGACGCGCGTCGGCTCGGAGGCCAGCGTCCGCAGCAGCGAGAACTCCTTCTGCGAGAGCGTCACGCGCTCGCCGCGGACGCGCACCTCGCGCGACGACGGGTCGAGCTCGAGCGTCCCGACGCGCAGCCGGCCCATGCCCGGCCGGCGCTGCGTGCGACGCAGCAGCGCGGCGATCCGTGCGCGCAGCTCGGCGTACGAGAACGGCTTGGCGACGTAGTCGTCGGCACCGCGGTCGAAGCCGCGCAGGCGGTCGAGCTCGCCGCGGCGTCCGCTGAGCACGAGGACCGGCGTCGCCGGGTCCACCCGCGACGAGACGCCGTCGGCTGCGCGCACCCGGCGCAGGAGCTCCAGTCCGGATCCGTCGGGCAGCCCGACGTCGACCAGGACGAGGTCGGGGAACTTCGTCTCGAGCAGGCGCCAGCCGTCGCCCGCGCAGTCGGCGGTCAGCAGCGCGTACCCGTCCGCGGCGAGGTTCTCGGCGAGGTACGAGCGGGTCGCGTCGTCGTCCTCGACGACGAGGATCGTAGAGGCGTCGTCGGTCATGCGGACCACTAGCCCGACGGTCGGAGAACGCGCCCCCCTCCGGGCGATCAGGTTGTCCTTCGTTATCGCGAGAGCCCGAGCGGCTGGCCCCGCGCCGGACGGGATGCAAGTTCCGTTTCATCGCGGGGCAGGACAAAGGATCCGTGCCTATATTGCCGACGCCCCGGGCAGGGGCACCCTTCGCATGGACACGACACGACGAGGCAACTACGACTCCGGCGAGGACTTCGTTCTCGAATACGGGGAGCTGCGGTTCACGTTCAACGAGCGGGACTTCAGCGAGCGCTGCGAGCAGGCGGCGCGCAAGCTCGGCTTCGTCCGCGACGGCCTGGGCGAGGAGGAGCGAGAGGACCTCGTCAACCTCGCCGTCAACGGCGAGATCTCCGAGCCCGCCTCCGGCCTCGGCGAGCACGTCAACGACTGCTGGCCCGAGCTGGTCGGCCCCGCCGACCGCTCGCTCGTGCACTGGCTGCGCCGGCTCGTCTTCCGCTCCGCCTGGCTGGACCAGCGCGTGAAGGAGGGCGAGCTCAACATCGCCTTCGACGGCGACACGATGCAGTTCGCCTACGTGCAGCCGGACCGCAACGACGAAGCGATCCAGCTGGCGCCTGAGCCCAGCTGGTCGCGTGTCGCGTACCTGACGGGCCCTAACCGCATTTGACGCCACCGAGCGAGCCAGGACGTGCATAGAGCACTGTCCCGACTCACTCGGCGACGCCACTATGCGGCTATGGCTGCGTCAGCGCCGTCTAACCGATAGCGGCGGCGCGCGCCTGGGCGATCGCGTCGGCTCCGGCGTCGCCCACGAGGAGCTCCGGCCGCAGCGTGCCGCTCGCGACGAGGTCGAGCGCGGGGAAGCGCCCGGTGCTCGTCAGCGCCACGTCGAGGGCGATGACCGTGGTCTCGCCGCCGACCGGGAGGTCGGCCGTAGCCACGATGGTCAGCGAGCCTCCGTCGACGATGTTGCGCGCCGAGGCGAGCGCCTTGCGCGCGGCCTGCCCGTGGATGTAGGTCAGCGAGTCGACGAGCACGACCGCGTGGCCGCCGCGCGCGGCGACGCGCTTGGCGGTCTCCACGACGCGCTCGATGGCCTGGGCCTGCGCGTCGCCCGAGGCGGCGAACGAGAGGACCGTCGCGGGCTCGACGCCCGCGGCCTTCCAGTCGCCGACCTCCTCCGGGCGGACGCCCGCGAGCACGACGGTGACGTCGAGGTCCTCCTGGCCCGCCAGCGCCGTGGCGAGACGGCGAAGCGCCTCGGTCTTGCCGGCGCGCGGGCCGCCGATGATCGTGGCGCGCGAGCCGCGGCCGAGCGGCGTGAGCCACTCGATCGCCTTCAGCGTCGCGTCCTCGGCGCCGAGCGCGAGCCGCTCGTTCGGCAGCGTCGCGGGCAGGTCGTCGAACGGCGTGCCCTCGGCGACCTCGTCGGCCGAGCGGCCGTTGATGGTGTCGATGCGGACGAGCGACGGGTAGCGCTCCGAGCGCCGGGGCGGGCGCACGGGGCCGGCGACGGCGTCGCCGGTCACGAGCTCGCAGCGGCGCACCTGCGCAGCGGAGATGTAGACGTCGTCGTCGGACGGCTCCGGCGGCGACACGCGCAGGAAGCCCGAGCCGTTGCCGAGCAGCTCGACGACGCCCTCCTTGAGCTCCTCCTCGCCGGTCTCCTCCTCGTCGCGGCCACGGCCGCGCCCGCCGCGCCCACGGCGCGGGCGGTCGTCGTCCTCGTCGGAGGAGGCGGAGTCGCTGTCGCGACCGCCGCGCCCGCGGCCCTCGCCGCCACCGCCACCGCCGCGCCCGCCGCGGCCGCCACGGCTGCGCCGCGGCTTCTCCTCGGGCTCGTCCTCGTCGTCCTCGACGATCATCTCGACGTCTTCGTCGCTGCGGATCGGCTTCGGGCGGCTGCGGGACGCGCGCTTGGGCTTCTCCTTCGGCTCCGGCTCCGGCTCCGGCTCGGCCTCGGCCTCGTCGTCGGTGCTGTCGGCGACGGCGTCGGCGCCGTCCTCGTCGTCGGTCTTGCGAGCGCGCGCGCGCCCGCCGCGGCGACCGCGGCGCTTGGGCTTGTCCTCGTCGTCGCCGGCGTCCTCGTCCGTCGTGCCCTCCTAGCCGCCCTGGCGGGCGAGGATCGCCTCGACGAGCTCGGCCTTGCGCAGGCGGCGGTAGCCGTCGAGCCCGAGCTCGGCGGCCAGCGTGTGAAGGTCTGCGAGCGGGCTGTCTTCGAGCGCGTCGCGGGAGAGTACGGCCATGGTGTTGGTCCTCCTCGGAGGAAGTCGTGTTGGCAACCCGACCGCGTTGGACAGCGGCCGGCGACGTCGAGGACGCTAGCGCAAGGGGCGGATCGCACGCGGTGTGGGGTTCGCAAGTTCCCCGCGCGGGAACCGTTAGTGACGATATGCACGGACGCCTCCTCGCCGCCTGCGCGGCCCTCGCCTGCCTGTTCGTCGCCGCCCCCGCCCCCGCGGCAGAGCGGATCGTCCGCATCGACGACGGCGCCTCGCGCGCGAAGGTGCAGCAGCGCCTGACGAACCTCGGCCTCCAGGTGACGATGCTGCGCCGCCTGCCGTTCGCCGGCGTCTCCGGCACGACGGACGTGCTGCGCCGCGTGCGCCGCGTCAAGGGCGTCGCCTCCACGCACCCCAACCGCGCGCTGGACCTCGAGCTCGAGCAGTCCGGTCGGCTTGCCTTCGGCACCGCGCAGGCGCGCTCCGCCGCGTACGGCGCCGGCCACGACGGCCGCGGCGTCAACGTCGCCGTCGTCGACACCGGCACCGACGGCCTGCACCCCGACCTGAAGAACCGTGTCACGCGCAACGTGAAGGTGCTCGGCACCGACGGGCTCGGCGGCGTCGACGAGGAGCTCTACGTCGAGTGCCCGACGAGCTGCAACACCGACACGACCGGCGGCCACGGCACCCACGTCTCCGGCATCGCCGTCGGCGACGGCACCGCCTCGGCGGGCCGGCTGCGCGGCATCGCACCCGGCGCCGGCATCGTCGGGCTGAGCGTCGGCGAGGCCATCGCGACGTTCGACGTCGTCGCCGCCTACGACTACCTCCTGCTGCACCCCGAGCTGAAGGTCGCCGCGGTCAACAACTCGTTCGGCGTCAGTGGCGGGGGCCGGTTCGACGCGCGCGATCCGATCAACGTCGGCACCAAGGCCCTGCACGCCGCGGGCATCGCGGTGGTGTTCAGCGGCGGCAACTACGGCGCGGGCGCCGCGCAGCCGAAGGGGACGTCGGACTGCTCGCCGACCGGCCCCTCCGACGGCTGCAAGTCCAACCCGTACAGCGTCGCGCCGTGGGCGATCGGCGTCGGCATGACCCGCAAGGACCACGCAGGCGGCCCGGGCGACCAGCCGCTCAACTGGAGCAGCTCGCGCGGCGACGACGACCCGCAGCGCTCGCTCGACGGCGGCTACCTCATCGACTACCGCCCCACGCTCGTCGCGCCGGGCACGAACATCTCCTCGGCGCGCGACAGCACCGGGATCTCCCATCCCCTGTGCGCGGGCGGCGGCGAGGTCCTCAACTGCATCCCGACCGAGCACCCCGAGCAGGAGCCCTTCTACTCGATCCTCACCGGCACGAGCATGGCCGCGCCGCACGTCGTCGGCGCGATCGCCGTCATCCAGTCGGCGGCCGAGCAGCGCTGGGGCCGGCGCTACTCGCCCGACCAGCTCAAGGCCCTGCTCCAGGCGACGGCAGCGCCGATGACGAAGATCGACGCGCTCTACGACTTCCCGTGCCCGCAGCTCGCCGCGTGCGGCGGGCAGTTCGGCAACACGACCGGCAAGCCGTACGAGCCGTGGCAGGTCGGCGCCGGCGCGCTGGACCTCAGCCGCACGCTGGCGGACCTCAGGAAGCCGAAGAAGACCCGTTAGGCGGCTCGTGGCGCAGGTGCTCGGGCAGGGCGCCCGGCAGCTCCGCCTCGCCGCGCAGCGCCGCGCGCACCGCGAGGAAGTCGCGCGCGGCGGCGACGTCGTGCAGCCGGAAGATGTGGGCGCCGTGGTCGACACCGTGCGCGACGGCGGCGAGCGTGCCCGGCCCGCGCTGCGCGGGCGAGCGGTCGGTGATCGCTCCCACGAAGTCCTTGCGAGAGACCGCGACGAGCACCGGCCGGTCCAGCTTCATGACCTCGTCGAGGTGCTGGAGGACGTACGTCGTCTGCCGCGGCGTCTTGGAGAAGTCGGGGCCCGGGTCGACGATGAGCTGCTCCCGGTCGACGCCTCGCTCCTCGGCAAGGCTCATGCGCTCCGTCAGGAATCCGACGACGTCAGTCAGGACATGGGCTTCCGACCGCGTCGGGTCCTGCATGCGCTGCTTCGGCGCGGCCCGCGTGTGCATGACGACGAGGGCCGCTCCGGTCTCCGCGCAGACGTCGGCGAGCTCGGAGTCTCTGAGCCCGCTGACGTCGTTGACGATGGAGGCGCCCGCGGCGACGGCCGCGCGGGCGACGGCGGGCTTGTAGGTGTCCACGGACACCAGGATCCCCTCCTGACCCGTCAGTCGTTCGATCAACGGCACGACCCGGCGGATCTCCTCCTCCACCTCGACCGCGGGCCGGTTGGTGATCCCCGACTCCCCGCCGACGTCGATGATCGACGCGCCGTCGGCTACCAGCGACAGCCCCCGCGCGACCTGCGCGTCGAGGGTCGAGTACCGGCCCGCGTCGCTGAACGAGTCCGGGTTCGCGTTGACGACGCCCATCAGCAGCGGCATGCCCAGGTCGACGTCCCGACCGAGGGCGCGCAGCCGCACGGGCGTCAGCCGATCTTCACGGACCGCTGCTGCACGGTCTCGTTCCCGGCCTTGTCGACCGCCTTGACCCGCACGACGTACGTGCCGAGCCGGGCGTAGCGCTTCGTCGCCTTGCGACCCATCGGCAGGAGCTTGCCGTCGCCGAAGTCCACGAGGATCCGGTCCAGGCCGGTCGGGAACGCGCCGTCGGGGTCGCCGCCCTTCGCGGTCACGGTCAGCACGCGCTTCTTCTTCTTCAGGCCGATCCGCAGGGACGGCGGCGTGTTGTCGACGCGCAGCAGGCGGCTGCGGCTGATCGTCTCCTGGTTGCGGCGGTCGATCGCGACGATCTGCCAGCGGTGCTCGCCGTCGGGCACCTGGCCGGGCTGGAGGATGAGCTCCTGCGCAGCGGTCTCCGCGATCGGCTTGTCGTCGACGAGCACGCGGTAGCGGACCGGGCCGAAGAGGTTCAGCGACGGCGCCCAGCGCAGCTTGCTCAGCCGGCGCGGCTTCTGCGTGGTGTAGCCGGCGTTGCGGTTCGGCGGCTTGTCGAAGATGCCGGCGACGAGCCTGCGGTCGCCGTTCTTGCCCTGGACGAACACCACGGCGATGTCCCCCGCGCGCGAGGCGGCGGCGTCGAGGCCGCCGTTGACGTCCACCGGGGCGCTCGAGATGGCCGCCTGGGGCTCGGGCTCGGGCTTCTCGATGTTGTTCCAGTACTGGCCGCGGACCTCGGCGTTGTCGGCGGTGCCCTGCATCCACATGACGCCGCCGTCCTCGTTCTCGCCGATCGCGGCGACCGACCGCGGGTCGATCGCCTGGCCGGCCCCGACCTTGGTGAACATGTTGAACTTGTTGTTGAAGATCGAGCTGCCGGCGGTCTCGCCGCCGGCCAGGGCGGTCGCGACGAGGCCCTCGCCGCGACCGGTCAGGTCGATGCGCGCGCGCAGTGCGAACCCGCCGCCGTCGGCGGCGACGTGCGGGTCGAACGTCGAGCCGAGCAGCCGGCGCATGACGACGCGCGGGCCGTTCGCGGTGTTCTGGCGGAACGTGACCTGCGCGAAGCTCGAGTCGTCCTCGATGTCGACCTCGGCGTTGTCGGCCCCGCCCGCGCTCACACCGTCGACGTCGTTGAGCGTGAGGTCCTGCGGAGCTGTGGACAGGCGGAGCTCGAACAGCCGGCGCGCGTAGACGTGCGTGCGGCCGTCGGCGCCGTCCTCGCCCCAGACGACGAGCGCGGTGCCGTCGGCAGACACGACGACGCGCGAGGCCTTGCGGTCGCCCGAGCCGGCGTCGCGCGCGACGTCGACGTCGACCGGGGAGGGCAGCGGGACGAACTGGGGCGTGTCGCGGTTGGCGCGGGCGACGCGGACGTCGCCGTTCTGCGTCCACGAGACGTAGGTCGCGCCGTTGATCGACATGTCGATCGAAGGGTTGGAGATGCCGCCCTCGGCGACGATCGTCGGGGCGGCGAAGCCGGTGGCGTCCTTGGGCTTGACCATCGTCCACAGCCGGCCCTCGTTGACGTAGGCGATGGCGAGACGGCCACTGTCGCTGGCGGCGACGACGACCTGCGACGTGTCGGCCGTGGTGCCGCCGTCGACGCGCTCGGGCCCCTGGAAGGCGCCGTCGACGAACCGCGCGACGAACGCGTGCTTGGCGCCGCCGTCGTTGCGCAGGTAGCCGACGAGGCCGTTCCCGTCACGGCTCAGGTCGACGTCGCCGACGCTGACGACGTCGGGCGACCCGTCGACGACCTCGGCCGGGAAGAAGGCGGCCTGGGCGCTGGCGGGGACGGCCAGGACGGCCGCGGTGACGATGGCGGGGAGCAGACGGGGCACGAGGGATCCGAACACGGGTGGCTGACGAAGGTTGCGCAGCTTAGAACCCAGACCGGCAGCCACACCGCCGGAGCGGGCACGTCTCCGACGGCGTGCCTGTGCCGGTCCGGGTTCTAGAGACCGGCCACGATGCCCTCGGCGGCCGCGGTGTCGCGGAAGCGATCCACCTCGGCGTCGATGCGGGCCTCGTCCCAGCCGTGCTCGCCGCCCAGCGCCGTTGCCACGCGGCGGACGGCCGCGGCGTCGTCGGCCAGCAGGTCACGGCTGGCCAGCAGGCCGAGCCGCGTGCGCCGCAAGAGCACGTCGGCGGCCGTGCCGGCCTGCTCGCGCCGGGCCGAGAACGTCGCCTCGGCCAGCAGGTCGGGCAGCCCCGGCAGGATCGGCTGGGCAAGCTCTCCCCGCTCGGCCGCGACCCGCAGGACGTCGTGGGCGGCGTGGCCGTAGCGGCCGGCGAGCATCGCGTAGGACTCCTCGGGCACGCCCTCGACGCGCGGCAGCTCCTCGGCGGCGACGGCGAGGCCCAGCGGGATCTCGTGCGTGCGGCACGGAGCGTCCTCGTTCGCGCGCTCGACCATCCGGTCGACGGCCATCTTCGCCATCCGCCGCCACGTCGTGAGCTTGCCGCCGGTGATGGTGATCATCCCGCTGCTGGTCTCGTACAGCTCGGCCTTGCGCGAGATGTCGACCGACTTCTTCGGGTCGCCGGTGGAGATCAGCGGCCGCACGCCCGCGTAGGCGCCGGTGACGTGCTCGACCCCGAGGCTCGTGCCGAAGTACTCGTTCGAGGCGGCGAGCAGGTACTCGATGTCGTCTTGGCTCGGCGGGATGTGGTCGAGGTCGGTGGAGTCGTAGTCGACGTCGGTGGTGCCGATGAGCGTCCGGCCCAGCCACGGCAGCGCGAAGATCGAGCGGTTGTTGGCCGCGGGCACGATCGCGCCGCCCACCAGCGGCACGTCCTCGCGCGAGAGCGTGATGTGGGTGCCGCGGCTCGGCGCGATCCGCGGGACCTCGGCCTCGTCGTGAAGCTCCTCCGGCCGCAGCCGGTCGGCCCACACGCCGGTGGCGTTGATGACGGTGTCGGCCTTGACGGCGAACGTGTCGCCGCTCGCGGCGTCCTCGACCATGACCCCGCGCGCCTTGCCGCCCTCCTCCACGAGCTCGGTGACGGTGAGGCCGTTGGCCATGACCGCACCGAAGCGCTCGGCCTCGCCAAGGACCGTGAGCACGAGGCGCGCGTCGTCGGTCTGACAGTCGTAGAAGAGGTAGCCCGACGTCGGATCCTGCGACTCGAGGGCGGGCAGGAGCCGCACGACCTCGTCGCGGTCGATGATGCGGTGGCGGTCGGGGCTCCACTCGGCGGGCTCGGCGGTCTCGGTGCGCCGGAAGCGCTTGGGGCGCCGGCCGCGCAGGCGCTCGACGGCCATCGCGTCGTAGAGGTTCAGGCCCGCGCCGAGCTTGCGGTCCGGGCGCTGTCCGCCGAACGCGGCGACCACCAGCGGGAGCGGATGCACGAGGTGGGGCGCCAGCGTGACCATGAGCTGGCGCTCGAGCAGCGCCTCGCGCACGAGGCCGAGGTCGAAGTTCTGCAGGTACCGCAGGCCGCCGTGGACGAGCTTGGAGGAGCGGCTCGACGTGCCGGCGGCGAAGTCGGCCTTCTCGACGAGCGCGACGCTGTAGCCGCGGGTCGAGGCGTCGAGGGCGACGCCGGCGCCGGTGATCCCACCGCCCACGACGACGACGTCGAAGTGCTCACTGGCGAGCTGCTGGAGGGCTTCGGCGCGTGCGATCACAGGACGCCTAACCCTAGAACGACGACCCGTCGGCTACGGGCCACCTCCGCCCCCGCCGCCTCCCGTCGATGCGGTGTCGCGCAGGAGGAGCGCCAGGACGGTCATGAACGTGACGAGCAGATCGCGGTCCTCGGGGTGAGGCAGCCCCGTGACGACCTCCGCGACCGCCTCGAGCTCCTCGCCGCGCGGGCGCGCGCGAACGTCGAGGAGCACCCGGCCGTCGAGGTCGCGGAGGGTGAGGTCGAGGCGGTGCAGCAGCTTCGAGCGCACGTCGTACGCCCGGCCGTTGGCGAGCTCGAGCATCCCACCGGAGCGCAGCGCCCGGTCCGTGTACCAGAGCAGCGGCTCGCCGCCCTCGACTGGCTCGGCGACGAGCTTCCAGCCGCGGCCGTACGCGTTGACCTTCCACGTCGGGCCGTCGGCCATGTCGGCCGTCCAGCCGGTCGCCCGCGCGAAGACCACGCGGGCGATCCGGTGCCCGAAGCGCTCGTCGACGAGCTCGCGCGCACCGTCCTGCACGCGCAGGACGTAGCGCTCGGCGATCAATAGAGCGAAACCCGGTCGCCCGCGGTCAAAGGGGCGCCAACGGGCGATCCCAGTCGCGGCGCGCCCGGTCGAACTCGTCCCAGTCGAGCGGGCCGTCGCCGTCGTCGGGATCCCAACCTCCGCCGCCCCCGTCGTCGCCGCGGGCGTGCCAGAACGCCAGGCACAGCGCCACGACGCCCATGCCGACGAGCCACCACGCGCTCTGCCGGTCGTCGAAGAGCGCGTAGACGCCGGCGAGGTACAGCACGCCCGAGGTCGCACCCCAGAGCTTGGCCGTTCCGAGATCGCGCTGATCGGGCGGCGGTCCGAAGAACGCCCACCAGATCGAGGCCGCCAGGAAGACGACCATCGCTGCCTTGATGGCCAGCGGCAGCACCGACATGGCCGGGATGATCGCGCGCCAGACCCACGGACGCAAGCACATCGGGTGGACGTGACATGCTCAGCGCGATGTTCGCCGGCTTCTCACCCGACGCCCTGACGTTCTACGAGGGCCTCGAGGCCGACAACACGAAGGCCTACTGGACGGCGAATCGCGACACCTACGAAGGGTCTGTTCGCGAGCCGATGGAGGACCTGGTCGAGGAGCTGCGCGACGAGTTCGGCCTCGGCAAGGTCTTCCGGCCCTACCGCGACGTGCGCTTCAGCAAGGACAAGCGGCTCTACAAGGAGGCGTGCGGCGCGGTGCTGCACCCCGAGGGCGCCGCGTTCACCGTCCACTACGTCGAGCTGTCGGCGAAGGGCCTGCGGCTCGGCGTGGGCGCGTGGCACTTCGAGCCCGAGCTGCTGCGGCGCATCCGCACGGCAATCGACGATGACGGGCGCGGAGGCAGTCTTCAGGAGATCGCCGCGCGGCTCGATGAAGAGGGGATGCCGCTCCACGCCCCCGAGCTGAAGACCGCCCCGCGCGGCTTCGCGAAGGACCATCCCCGGATCGAGCTGCTGCGGCGCAAGCGCTTCGCGGCGACCGCCCTGCTCGAGCCCGGCCCCTGGCTGCACACCCGCGAGGCGCTCGACCGCGTCGCGGAGCAGTGGCGCCTGGCCGCACCGCTGAACGCCTGGCTGGAGCGCGCGGCGGCGTGAGGCGCATCGTCGTGCTGGGCCTGGCGCTCGCGATCGCGGCGCCCGGGTTCTCCGAGGCCAAGATCAAGGTCCTGCGCGGCAAGAGCGGGACGCAGGGACGCGACCTCATCTACGGGACCTCGGGCCCCGACACGCTCTTCGGGCGAAGCGGCAACGACGGCATCCGCGGCGGGCGCCGCGCCGATCGCCTGTACGGCGGCTTCGGCGACGACCGGCTGACCGGCGGCCCCGACCGCGACAAGCTCTCCGGCGGCCCGGGCCGCGACCGCCTGCATGGCCAGTCGGCCGACGACACGCTGCGCGGCGGGGACGGCATCGACTTCCTCAGTGGCGGGACGGGGAACGACTGGCTGTTCGGCGGCACCGCGCGCGACGTCGTTCACGGCGGGCCGGGCGACGACCGCGCCCGTCCCGGCCCCGGCGACGACGAGATACTTCTTGGGTTTGGCCACGACCGAGCCCGCGGCGGTCCGGGCAACGACTTCCTCAGCGGCGGCAACGCGGCCGACCGGCTGTGGGGCGACGCCGGCAAGGACGACCTGCGCGGCGGCAGCGGCAGCGACATCCTGCGCGGCGGCAGCGGCGACGACCGCATCATCGCCTCGAGCGGGCGCGACAGCCTGCGCGGCGACGGCGGCAACGACGTGCTGCTCGGCGGCGTCGGCCGCGACGCCATCCGCGGCGGGTCGGGCACCGACCGCATCGAGGGCGGCGAGGGACAGGACGAGCTGTCCGGCGGCGACGGCGACGACGTCGTCAACGCGGGCGACCCGGTCCCGCTCGAGCTCGGTCAGGACGTCATCGACGAGCTCGGCCACCTCGACCTCGCCGACCTGTGGATCGACTGCGGCGCCGGCAACGACGTCGCGATCGTCGACGCCGCCGACCAGGCCAAGGGCCAGATCCGCAACTGCGAGCAGGTCTGGAAGACGGACAAGGCGCCGTTCGACCCGGGCTTCGACGGGCTGAAGCTCATGCTCGGCAACCGCGCGGCGAACCGGATGCGCGGCACCAGCGGCGACGACAAGCTGCTCGGCGGCTTCGGCGACGACCGGGTGTTCGGCGGGGCCGGGCGCGACGTCATCGAGGGCCAGACCGGCCACGACCGCCTCAGCGGCGGCCCGGGCGGCGACACGCTCGCCGGGCGCAAGGGCAACGACGTCCTGCGCGGCGGCGCGGGCGCCGACCGCATCACCGGCGACCGCGGGCGCGACCTCGTGCAGGGCGGTCCCGGCAACGACCAGCTTTGGGGCGGAATCGGCGGCGACCGGCTCGTCGGAGGTCCGGGCAACGACCGCATCAACGCCGTCGACTGGTGGCCCGACCGCATCCGCTGCGGCCCCGGCCGCGACGTCGTCTACGCCGACGGGGTCGACGCGATCCGCGGCGGCGGCTGCGAGCGCGTGGTCAGACCGCGCCGGTAAGCCTGATACTTATAGTCTTCATGGAGCGGCTCGCCGGCCGATCCAGACCGCTGGTCGGCGGGCCGCGCCCCTAGCGGTCGGCGAGCGCCGCGACCTCGGCGACGGTCAGCAGACGCTCTCGGTCGGCCACGTCGCCGCTCGCCCAGCGCAGGCAGTCGTCCATGTCGGGATCCTCGACGCGCAGATCGTTCGGGACGCCGAGCGCGTCGAGTGCGGCGTGTCGCCTGCCATCCGAGATCAGGTAGTAGGCGCTCCAGCCCGCGAGGAAGCGCGGCAGGTCGGCACCGACGACGGCAAGCGACGCCTCGACGTCGAAGAACTCGCCGATGTCGACGACGAGCGGCCGCGCCCCGCCGCTCCAGACGCCGAAGTACGACCCGGCGCCGTTCGTGGCGAAGACCGTCGCCTCCTCGGCCGCCGGCCACCCCCACTCCCGCAGCAGCGCGCCGGCGTTCGCGAGCGAGAGGTCGTCCTCTCCGTCGGGCAGCGGCGGTAACACACCGAGGTTGCTGCCGGCGTACTCGCCCGGCCCGCTGCGCTCGTAGAGCGCCCTCAGCGCCGGGTCGAGCGGCCGGCCGAGCGCGCGCTCGGCCTCATCGAGCTTCGCGGCGCTCGTGGGCCAGTCGCCGCTCTCGCCGGCCAGGTCCCACGCGCGCAGGACCGCGTCGAGCACCGTCAGATGTTCGCGAGCTCCGCGGTGACCTCGGAGACCGAGGCCTTCGCGTCGCCGAACAGCATCGCCGTCTTCGGGTTGTAGAAGAGCGGGTTCTCGATGCCGGCGAAGCCCGAGCCCATCGAGCGCTTGAGCACGATGACCGACGCCGAGTCGTCGACGTTGAGGATCGGCATGCCGTAGATCGGCGAGTCCGGCTTGGAGCGCGCGTCGGGGTTCGTCACGTCGTTCGCGCCGATGACGAGCGCCACGTCGGTGCGGCCGAACTCGCCGTTGATCTCCTCCATCTCCTTGAGCTGGTCGTACGGCACGTCGGCCTCGGCCAGCAGCACGTTCATGTGGCCGGGCATGCGCCCCGCCACGGGATGGATCCCGAACTTCACCTCGACGCCCTTGGCCTCGAGAGCCTTGGCCAGCTCGCGGACCGCGTGCTGGGCCTGGGCGACCGCCATGCCGTAGCCCGGCACGACGACGACCTGGCGCGCGTAGGCCATCTGGATCGCCACGTCGGAGGCCGAGGTCGAGCGGAC
>CADCVT010000352.1 GCA_902806215.1 uncultured Solirubrobacteraceae bacterium
CAGGTCGCCGCGCAGGCGCCGCCGGCCGCGCCGACGCCGGCCCCGGAGGAGGACGCGCAGGAGGACGAGGCGGCGACCCCGCAGGAGCAGCCCGCTCCCGAGGCGCAGCAGCAGGACGAGCAGCAGGCGCCCGCGGACGAGCCGGACACCGGTACCGGCGGCGCCGCCGAAGAGCAGCCGAGCGGCACGGCGGACGACCCCGCGACCGACGGCGCCGCGCCCGACGGCTCGCCCTGAGCGCAGCTACCGTACGGCGCGTGAGCCACGCCGACCTCGACGCGGAGATCCTCGCCATCGGGCGGGATCTCGCCAGCGCGTTCCCCAAGGCGTCGCGCCGCCCGCTCAAGGCGCTCGACGACAAGGCGATGGACCTCGCCAGCGCCGACGCCGACCTCAAGGCCGCACTGTTCCGGTTCGTCGACGTCGTCCCCGCCTGCCGCAACCTCGACGACCTGGCCCGTCACCTGACCGGCTTCCTGTCGGAGGTCGAGGATCACCCGCCGCCGATCAAGGCCGCGATGAAGATGGGCAACAGCAAGGCCGGGCGCACCGCGCTCGGCGCGGCGAGCGCCGCCGGCGTCAAGCACATGGCCCACCGCTTCATCGTCGGCGAGACGCCGAAGGACGCGCTCCCCGCCTTCCGCCAGCTGTGGAAGCGCGGGATCCTCACGAGCGTCGACCTCCTCGGCGAGGCGACGATCACGAGCGCCGAGGCCGAGCGGTACGCGCAGCGCTGCCACGACGCGCTCGACCAGCTCGGCGCCGCCGACAAGGACCCGAACCTGAGCGTGAAGATCACCGCGCTCACGCCGCTGCTGAAGCCCGACGCGCCCGAGCGGGGCAAGCAGGACGCCGCGCCGCGCGTGCGGGCGCTGCTCCAGCACGCCAAGGAGGTCGGCGCGCACCTGCACATCGACATGGAGTCGCTCGACACCCGCGAGGCGGTGACCGACCTCGTCCTCGAGCTGCTCGCCGAGCCCGAGTTCCAGGACGGCCCGAGCGCCGGCGTCGTCCTGCAGGCCTACCTCCGCGACGCGGGCGACCTGCTCGACACGATCCTCGCCGGCCCACGCCGCGAGCACCCGCTCGTCATCCGCCTGGTCAAGGGCGCCTACTGGGACCACGAGGTCGTCGACGCGCGCCAGCACGGCTGGAGCGTCCCGGTGTTCGAGGAGAAGGCCGAGAGCGACCGGCTCTTCGAGTCGCTGACCGTTCGGCTGCTCGAGGCGCGCCCGCTCGTCAAGCCGGCGATCGCCAGCCACAACCTGCGCTCGGTCTCCCACGCGATCGCGCAGAACCGCCGCCTGGGCGCGGCCGACGACGAGGTCGAGTTCCAGGTGCTGCGCGGCCTCGGCGACGACCTCCAGGACGCGCTGGCCGCCCGCGGCTTCAAGGTCCGCACCTACTGCCCCGTCGGCGACCTCGTCGCCGGCATGGCCTACCTCGTCCGGCGCCTGCTCGAGAACACGAGCAACGAGTCGTTCCTGCTCGAGATGCAGAACGGCGCGGACCTCGAGCGGCTGCTGGCGGCTCCGTGAAGCCGTTCGTCAACGAGCCGATCCTCGAGCTGCGCCGCGCGCCGCACCGGCAGCTGCTCCTCGACGCGCTCGCCGCGCTCGACCCGCAGCTGCCCCTCCGGGTCCCGGTGTGGATCGGCGAGGATCGCCGCGAGGGCGACGACCTCATCTCGACCGATCCCGGCAACCCCGATCGCGTGGTCGCCACGTCGGCCGTCGCGACCCCCGACGACGCCCGGCGCGCCGTCGACGCCGCGCACGCCGGGTTCCGCGGGTGGGCCGAGACGCCGGTCACCGATCGCGCCGAGATCCTCGCCCGCGCCGCCGGGATCCTCCGCGGCCGGCGGCACATGCTCGCCGCGCTCGCGGTCCGCGAGTGCGCGAAGCCCTGGGCCGAGGCCGACGCCGACGTCTGCGAGGCGATCGACTTCCTCGAGTACTACGCGCGCGCCGCGATCGAGGTCCAGGACCACGGCCCGAAGCTCATCGAGCCGCCCGGCGAGCGCAACGAGCTCAAGTACTTCCCCCGTGGCGTCTGCGCGGTGATCGCGCCGTGGAACTTCCCGATCGCGATCCCGCTCGGCATGACCGCCGCGGCGCTCGCCACCGGCAACACCGCCGTGCTCAAGCCCGCCGAGCAGTCGCCCGGCTGCGGCTACGAGATCATCCGCGCGCTGCGCGAGGCGGGCGTGCCCCCGAGCGCGGTCCACCTGCTCCCCGGCGAGGGCGACGTCGGCGCCGCGCTGGTCGATCACCCCGACGTCGCGACGATCGCCTTCACCGGCAGCGGCGCGGTCGGCCTGAAGATCATCGAGCAGGCCGCGAAGGTCCGGCCCGGCCAGCGCGAACTCAAGCGCGTCGTCTGCGAGATGGGCGGCAAGAACTGCGTGATCGTCGACGCCGACGCCGACCTCGACGACGCCGTCCCCGCGATCGTCGCCTCGAAGTTCCTCTACGCCGGGCAGAAGTGCTCGGCCGCCGACCGGATCCTCGCGCACGAGGCGATCGCAGAGGGTCTGCTCGAGCGCCTCGCCGGCGCGGTCGCGACGCTGCAGGTCGGACAGGCCGACACGTTCGGCACCGACGTGCCGCCGGTCATCGAGCGCGAGGCGCAGGAGCGCGTCGTCGCGATGGCCGCGATGGCGGGCGAGCAGGGCACGATCGCCGCGCAGGTCGACGCGCCCGACAGCGGGTGGTTCGTCCCGCCGACGCTCGCCGCGAACCTCGCGCCCGACTCGCCCGTGCTCACCGACGAGATCTTCGGTCCGCTGCTCACCGTCGAGGCGGTCGCGGGCGTCGACGACGCGCTCGAGCGCATCGACCGGCTCGGCTATGCGCTGACCAGCGGCCTCTTCGCCCGCAACCCGCGGACCGTGGAGCAGGTCGCCCGCCGCAACCCGGTCGGCAACCTCTACGTCAACCGCTCGATCACCGGCGCGATGGTCGGCCGCCAGCCGTTCGGCGGCAACCGCCTGTCGGGCAGCGGCACGAAGGCAGGCGGCCCGGACTACCTCCTGCACTTCGTCGAGCCGCGCGTCGTGACCGAGAACACGGTCCGCCACGGCCTCGTCGTCGAGTGAGCTCCCCCGCCCAGGACAGTCCCGTCGGCTGCGTGGGGCGCGTCACCTCAGCCGGGGCGATCAGACCGGACCGCACCGGCGAGGTCATGGTGTCCATCCGGGGTGGTGTGGAGGCGTTCTTCGCCCGCGACGCCGATAATGGTTCGATCGAGCCTTACGAGGAGATCGTCGTCGTCGACTACACGCCGCCTCGAACGGTTCTCGTCACCCGTCTGAACGAGGTCCCATGAGCGTCACCCTCATCGCAGTCCTGGTCGCCGTCGTCGCGATCCCCGTCCTGCTGTTCGTCCTGTTCAAGATCCTCTGGAAGGTCCCGTCAGCCGACGAGACGCTGATCATCACCGGCTTCGGCGTCAAGGGCGCGAAGACCGGGGCGAAGACCTTCAAGGTGATCACC
>CADCVT010000353.1 GCA_902806215.1 uncultured Solirubrobacteraceae bacterium
CAGTGAGGACGGTGTCGATGCCCTCGCCCTCGAGCATGAGCTCCATGAAGCGCTGATGGATCTCCTCGCCGCGGCGCAGAAGCTGGAGCTGGCGGGCCAACACCTCGGAGTGCACCGCCTCGGTGACCTCGACGAACGGGACTCCGCGGCGGAGCACCACCAGCGGCAGCTCCCGGCGCCCGGCCTCGTCGACGACGGCCTTCGGGACGGCGGCGAGCGTCGGGTTGAGCTCGACCACGAGGGCGGCGACGCCCCGGTCGGCGAGCTCGCCGACGAACCGGCGCTGCTCGGCGGCGCGGGTCGGCCAGCCCATGCCCGTGGTCAGCAGCAGCTCGCCGCCCTTGAGCAGCTCGGCGATGTTGCGGACCTCGGCGGCGTGCGCCCAGCGCACGGGCGCGTCGAGGCGGCGCGCGCCGGCGAGCACCTCCGGCAGGCCGCGGCGCAGCGCGGGGAGGGCGAGGGCGGTGCGGACGGTCATCGCGGACACCGCTCCGACCCTAATCCACACGACGTTCCGTCGTGCGATCTTCTTCGGGTCACGCCGTTCCGTCCCTCAACGCGCCGAACGTGGCGCGGGGACCATGGCGCCCATGACCGACGTCCTCGCTTCCGCCGAGGTGCGCACGATGCGCAACTTCGTCGGCGGTCGGTGGGTCCCATCGACGGGGCTTGACACCCTGCTCTCGCGCGATCCCTCTGACGGAAGTGCCCTGGCCCGCGTGCCGCTGTCGGCGCCCGACGACGTCGACGAGGGGATCGCTGCCGCTGCCGCGGCGCTCCCTTCTTGGCGGGCCGTGTCGGTGCTCGTCCGTGCTCGGGCGCTGTTCGCGTTCCGCGCCACGTTGGATGCCGCTCGTGAGGATCTCGCTCAGCTCGTGTCGACCGACATGGGCAAGACGCTCGACGACGCGCGCGGCGAGGTCAACCGCGGGATCGAGTCGGTCGAGGCCGCCTGTGCGGCGCCGCATCTGCTCAAGGGCGAGACGCTCGAGGGCGTCGGCGGCGGGGTCGACGTGGAGATGGTCCGCCAGCCGGTCGGCGTCGTCGCGGCGATCACGCCGTTCAACTTCCCGGCGATGATCCCGCTGTGGTTCGTGCCGTACGCGATCGCGTGCGGGAACACGGTCGTGCTCAAGCCGTCCGAGCGCGACCCGCTTGCGTCGGAGCGGATCGTCCAGCTGGCCGAGGGGATCTTCCCGCCCGGCGTCCTCAATCTCGTCCACGGAGACCGCAGCGTCGTGGACCACCTGCTCGAACACCCGGGGGTCGACGCCGTCTCCTTCGTCGGCTCGGCGTCGGTGGCCCGCCACGTCTACTCGCGTGCCGCGGCCGCCGGCAAGCGCGTCCAGGCGCTCGGCGGCGCGAAGAACGCGATGGTGGTCATGCCGGATGCCGACCCGTCGGTGACCGCCGCCGGCATCGCATCCTCGGCCTTCGGCGCGGCGGGGCAACGGTGCCTCGCCGGGAGCGTCGCCGTGCTCGTCGGCTCCCGTGAGGAGCAGGACGCGTCGCTCGAGGTCATCGTCGAGGCGGCCCGCTCCGCGGAGATCTCGCCGATGGTCGACGTGGCTGCGCGCGAGCGAGTCGAGTCCGCCGTGGACGATGCCGCGCGAGAGGGTGTGCCCATCCTCGTCGACGGTCGTTGTTCGGGCGGCACCGGCGGCGCGGAGCTCCGCCCGACCGTGGTCGAGCCCGGGGACCCTGATAGCAGACTCGTCAGAGAGGAGCTGTTCGGGCCGGTGCTCAGCATCGTCCGCGCGGACACGCTTGCGGATGCGATCCTGTGGATGAACGCAGGCCGGTACGGGAACGCTGCCGTGATCTTCACGCGATCAGGTGCCGCGGCACGCGAGTTCCGCGCCACGGTCGAGGCCGGGATGCTCGGGGTCAACGTCGGCGTCGCGGCGCCGGTCGCGTGGTTCCCGTTCTCGGGCTGGAAGGACTCGATGGCCGGCGACCTGCACGCCAACGGCGCCGACGCGATCGAGTTCTTCACCCGCAAGAAGGTGGTGACCTCGCGGTGGTAGGCCACGAGCACCTGCTGCTGCACTTCGCGCGCAACGGCGCGTACGCCGACGGCGCCGCCGACCTCCTCGTGCTCCAGCGCGGCGAGGGCCCGTACGTCTACGACACGTCCGGCCGGCGGTACGTCGACGGGCTCTCGTCGCTGTTCTGCGCACAGCTCGGCTACTCGTACGGCGAGGAGCTCGGCGAGGTGGCGGCGACGCAGATGCGGCAGCTCGCGTTCAAAACGAACTGGGCGACCGCGTCGCCGCCGGCGATCGAGCTGGCCGAGCGGCTGTCCAAGGTCTCGGGCGAGCTCGCGCTCGGCAAGACGTTCTTCACCTGCGGTGGCTCGGAGGCGGTCGAGGCGGCGTGGAAGATCGCGCGCCAGTTCCACCTCGCGCGCGGCGAGCCCGGGCGGACGAAGGCGATCGCCCGGCGCACCGCGTACCACGGGGTGACGCTCGGCGCGCTCGCGCTGACCGGCGTCTCGTCGATGAAGGAGATGTTCGGCGAGCCGGCGATCGACGTGCGCCACGTGGCGAACACCAACGCGTTCCGGCCCGAGGTGCCCGATCCGCTGGCCGACGTGGAGCGGGCGGTCGAGGAGGAGGGGCCCGAGTCGATCGCGCTCATCGTGGCCGAGCCGGTGCAGAACGCGGGCGGCTGCCTCGCCCCGCCGCCGGGCTACTGGGAGGGCCTGCGAGAGATCGCCGACCGCTGCGGCGCGCTGCTGCACGCCGACGAGGTCATCACCGGGTTCGGCCGCCTCGGCGAGTGGTTCGGCTCGCAGCGCTACGGCGCGCGGCCGGACATCGTCACGTGCGCGAAGGGCCTCACGGCGGCGTACGTGCCGATGGGCGCGGTGCTCGTGCGCGACGAGGTTGCGGCGCCGCTCTACGACGCCGGCCGGACGCTGCTGCACGGCGTGACGTTCGGCGGCCATCCGGTGTGCGCAGCGGTCGCGCTGCGCGTGCTCGACATCTACGGGCGCGACCACGTCCTCGAGAACGTGCGCGCGCTCGAGCCGCACCTCGAGCAGCGCCTGCGCGGCCTGCTCGACCTGCTGCTCGTCGGCGACGTCCGCGGGGCCGGCTTCTTCTGGGCGGTGGAGCTCGTCGCCGACGCCGCCGACGCGCCGGTCGGCCCGCTCGACCGCGAACGGCTCCTGCGGCAGTACCTCCCTGGCCGCCTGCGCGAGGCGGGCCTGATCGCCCGCGCCGACGACCGAGGCGACGCGGTCCTCCAGATCGCACCCCCGCTGATCGCCGACCGAGCGGTCCTCGACGAGATCGTCGACAAGATGGGCGAGGTCCTCACCGACGCAGGCGAGTGGATGACGACCCACCGCGCGGGAGCCGCCGCCGCCGCCTGAAAGGCGCCGCGAACGTACGCGCTGCCGGGCTATGGCACGGCACGACGTACGTTCGGCGAGGATGCGCGGCATGACCGACGTCGTCCTTCGCGAGATCGACCAGGGCGTGGCCCTGCTCACGCTCAACCGTCCCGACCGCCTCAACGCGTGGACGAACGAGATGCACCGCCAGTACTTCGACCTGCTCGACGACTGCGCGGCACGTGACGACGTGCGGGCGATCGTCGTGACGGGAGCGGGCAAGGGCTTCTGCGCCGGAGCCGACATGGGCGACCTGCAGGCGCTCGGGGGCGGTGGGGAGGTCGAAGGCGAGTTCGACCAGCGCCCGCACACGTACGCGCGGACGATCCCCAAGCCGGTGATCGCCGCGGTCAACGGAGCATGCGCGGGGCTCGGGCTCGTGCATGCGCTCATGTGCGACCTGCGTTTCGCCGCGAACGAGGCGAAGTTCACGACCGCGTTCGCGCGCCGCGGGCTCGTCGCCGAGCACGGGATCTCCTGGCTGCTGCCACGGCTTGTCGGCCCGTCGCGCGCGCTCGACCTGCTGCTCTCCGCCCGCGTGATCCTGGGCGACGAGGCCGCGTCGATGGGGCTCGTCGATCGCGCGATGCCACGCGAGCGGGTCGTCGACGAGGCGCTCGCCTACGCGCGCGAGCTCGCGACCCACTCCTCGCCGACGAGCATGGCGGTGATGAAGCGCCAGGTGTGGGCGGCGCTCGAGCAGCCCGCCGAGGTCGCGCTCGACGAGGCGAACACGCTCATGCTCGAGTCCTTCGGCCGGCCGGACTTCGCCGAGGGCGTCCAGAGCTTCGTCGAGCGCCGGCCGCCGGACTTCGCCCCGGTGAGCGCCGCGAACGTCCGTCAGTACGGGCTATAGCCCCCCTTCACGGACGTTCGGCGCTTCAGCGGCCGAGGGTCATGCCCATCTTCGCGGGGATCTCCGTGATCGCTCGCGTGATCGGGTCGGCTCGGTCGCCTCGCTCCTCGGCTGCCTCTCTGCGCTTGAGCGCGGCCAGCACGGTGCTGCCTCCGATCCACCGGAACGGCTCGGGTGGGATCAGGCCCTCGGACGGCGCGCCGACGAGCGGGAGGTCGACCGGCTGGTCGGTCGCCAGCCGCGCGAGCATGCGGCCCGCGAGGTGGCTCGGGCCGACGCC
>CADCVT010000354.1 GCA_902806215.1 uncultured Solirubrobacteraceae bacterium
CATCGCCGCGCTGCGCGGATCCGAGGCCCCGGAGGTCGCCCACCAGCACGCTCCCGCGCGGGTCACGCACCCCGAGCACGCGTCGGAGACCTACCGCTACTGCACGAACTTCGCGATCACTGGCGGCCGGCTCGAGCTCGCGTCGTTCCGCGACGCGCTCGAGGCGATCGGCGACTCCGTCCTCGTCGTCGGCGACCCGAACACAGTGAAGGTCCACGTCCACACCGACGACCCCGAGGCGGCGACCGCGATCTTCGACGGGATCGGCGAGGTCTCGCACCTCGACGTCGCCGACCTGCACGCGCGGGTCGCCGAGCGCGCCGAGCGGCTCGCGCAGAACGGCGACGCCCCGGCCATGCAGCGCTGCGGCGTGCTCGCGGTGTGCTCGGGCTCGGGCATGCGGCAGCTCTTCGAGTCCTTCGGCGCGCACGTCATCGACGGCGGCCCGACGCTCAACCCGTCCACGTACGAGCTGCTCGCCGGCATCCACGAGGTCCCCGCCGAGGAGGTCGTCGTGCTGCCGAACTCCTCGAACGTGATCATGGCCGCCGAGCGCGCCGCCGAGCTGTCGGAGAAGGTCGTGTTGGTCGTGCCGACCCGGTCGCAGCAGGCCGGGCTGACCGCCGCCGTGGCGCTCGATCCGGGCAAGCACGCCGAGGTCAACGGCCAGGCGATGCACGAGGCGACCGTCGAGCTGAAGATCGGCTCGGTCGCGCCCGCCGCCCGCGACGACGTCCACGGGCGCTTCAGCTCGGGCGACGCGGTCGGGTTCGTCGAGGACGAGATCATCGCGTGGGGATCGGCCGAGGAGACGCTGTCGGCCGTCCTGCGCTCGCTGGCGCGCGACGCCGAGCTCGTGACCTGCATCAGCGGCGACGGCGCCCCGATCGCCGACGACGCCGTCGAGGCGATGGCGCCCGAGGGCGTCGAGCTCGAGGTGAGCTTCGGCGGGCAGCCCGCCTACTGGTGGCTCCTGGCCGCCGAGTGAGCTACGGGAGCCTGGCCTCGATCCCGTCGACGATGAGTTCGAGCCCGTAGACGAACTGCGCGTCGCCGCCGAGCGCGTCGGCCGCGAAGGGCGCGGCGAAGCGCAGCGCGCGGAAGTCGTCCTCGGGGAGCGTGAGGAGCGCCGCGTGCACGCCGCGGCGGTGCGCGTCGTCGGGCTCGGTGGGGGAGACGAGCGCCGAGCCGAACACGTACGTGAAGAGCACGCGGAACGAGCGCGCCGCGTCCTCGGCCGGCAGGCCGGCGTCGACGAGCAGCCGCATCAGGCCCTCGGAGACCGCGAACGCCGACGGGCGCACGATCGGGTCCTCCGCGCGCAGCCGCACGACCGACGGGTGGCGCAGCAGCCATGTCCGTGCGGCGAGCGCGTAGGCGACGACCTGGTCGCGGAAGGGCCCGGTCGCCGGCGGCGGCTCGAAGTCCTCGGCGGCGACGTCGAGGACCGCGTCAAGCAGCTCCGGCTTGCCGCGGAAGTAGCCGTAGAGGGTCATCGTGCCGACGCCGAGCTCGGACGCCAGACGCCGCATCGAGAGCGCGTCGAGCCCCTCGCGGTCGAGCAGGTCGAGCGCCGCGCGGGCCACCTGCTCACGGTTGAGCGACGGCTGGCGACGGTTCCCCTTTGCGCTGGTGGCGATCATGGCCGTACAGTGCACCGTACAGCGTACGGCGGGAGAGGGATCGACATGCGGGGGATCATCGCGGTAGCGGCGGCGGGACTGGTGGCGGGACTCGGGGCGCCCGGCGCGGGGGCAGCTGAGCTGGCGGAGTACGGCTTCACGTTCTCGACCGACCGGCCGGGAGCAGCGGCGGGCCTCTCCCTGTTCGTCGTCTACCGCGACCCGACCGATCCGGAGGGGAAGGCGCCCGCGCTCACGAAGGCCGCGTTCGGGCTGCCGCCCGGGACGCGGATCGACACGCGCGCCGTCCCGCGGTGCACGGCGACCGACGAGGAGCTGCGGGCGCGCGGGCGCGACGCGTGCCCGTCCGCGTCGAGGGTCGGCCAGGGGACGCTGGTCGCGACGACCGGCACGCCGTCCGATCCGGTCAAGGCGGACGTGACCGTGTTCAACGGCCCCGACCAGCTCATCGAGCTCGTCACGTTCGAGGGCACGAACCAGACGGCCGGCTTCGACCGCCTCACCGTCGAGGGCTCGACGCTGCGCGCGCACCCGCCGACGACGCCCGGCGGCCCGCCCGACGGCAAGACGACGATCCGCGAGGTGCGGATCGCGCTCGCGCAGCGCGGCGCGCTCATCACGAGCGCGCCGTGCCCCGACGACGCCGTGTGGCGCGGGCTCGGCTCGTTCTCGTTCGAGGGTCACCCGGACACGACCGTCGCGGCGAGCCAGGCCTGCCGGCCCGTCGCGCCGGAGCCGCCCGGGCAGCAGCACGTCGAGGACGACCTCGGCCCGGTGGTCGTGCCCCGCGGCCCTGGGCCCGCGCTGCGCGTGCGCGTCCTCCCGCGCCGGGTGCGCTCCGGTCGCCGCACGCGGGTCCGCGTCCTCGTCACCGGCCGGTGCGCCCGCGGCGCGACGGTCCGGATCGCGCTGTCGAAGGCGACCACCGACCGCGCAGGCCGCGCGACGCTGCGGGTCCGGATCCGCCGTAGCGCCGCCGTCCGCGTGACGAGGCCCGGCTGCGGCTCGGCGCGCGGGAGGCTCGTCGCGCGTCGGCGGTGACGACGACGGCGTGACGCTCGGCGCGGCCTCCGGTGACGTAGGCTGCGCAGCATGCGTCGAGCGCTGCGACGGTCCTGCCTCGTGCTTCTCGTCTGCCTCGGTGCGTCGCCTGCCCCTGCGGCCGGTCAGGACGGCATCACGCTCACGACGTCCACGTGGATCGACGCGCTCGACGGGTGGGTCGCCTTCAACCGGAACGTCGGCGACAACGTCAAACCCGTCGCCTGGCGCAACGGTCGCGAGCGCGTCCTGCCGGCGGCAGGGGCCGGGAAGGCACGGAACTTCGACCTCGGGACCGATGCCAACGGCCGCACCGTCATGGCGTACGAGCGCTGCTCCGACGAGCTCGCGGGGGTCTACACGCGCTGTCACATCCGGGTCATCGACCTCGCGGCGAACACCGACCGGGCCGCCGGCATCCGACGGCCGCGGGGCGCGTCGGACCACTCCCCGTCGATGTGGCGCGGCCGGATCGCGTTCGCGCGGACGCCGCGAGGCGAAGGCCACGATCGGGTCCTGCTGTGGTCGCCGACCACCGGCCGGACGACCGCGTTGCCGCGCGGTCCGGTCGGCTCGTGCCCGCCGGACTGCGGGAGCCTCAGGTCCGCCCGGGCCTATGACCTCGATCTCGGCCCCTCGCTCGTGGCGTACGTCTGGGACGCGAACTTCACGTCCGAGGTCTGGGTGCACCGGCTGCCGGGCGGCCGGCCGATCCGTCTGTCGGACAACCCGATCGGCGCGCGCGACGGGTGTCGCGGGACGATCGAGTTCAACCCGACGGTCCAGGGATCCGTGGTGTGGTGGGGGACGTACGGCCAGTTCTGCGACGGCGGCCGGATCCCCGCCTACGTCATCAGGGTGAGCCTCGCCGAGCGAAGCATGCGGGCGACGACGTTCGCCGGGCCGATCGGCGGATTCGCCCGCGACGGAGCGCGCTCGTACGCGGTCGTCGGGTCGATCTTCGACAGCCTGTCGGGGCCGATCTGCGCTCCGGAGACGCCCTGCACCGTGCGGCGGGTCGACTCCCCGCGGCCGTAGCGATCTGAGCCGACCGGTCGCCGCAGCACAATGCACGGGTGCCGCCGACCGCGTTCGCCAGCAAGGAGGAGCTCGATCTCGCCGAGGTCGAGGTCCGGCTGCCGCGCCCGTCGCGGCTCGCCGAGGCGCTCGACATCAAGCCGCCGACCGCCGCGGAGGCCGCCGAGTCGATGGGGCTCATCACCGTCGGCGATCTCCTCGAGCACCTGCCGCGCGCGAGCGGCGAGGCGCGGACCATCGTCGAGCTGCAGCCCGAGGACGTCTCGACCGTGCTCGTCGAGGTGCGGTCGATCATCAGCCGGCCGGTCCGCCGGCGTGGGATGAAGCCGCTCGTCGAGGCCACCGTCGCGGACGCGACCGGCGTCATGAAGGCGACGTTCTTCAACCAGCCGTGGCTCGAGAAGCAGTACCGGCCCGGGACGCTGCTCATGCTCCACGGCAAGTACCAGGGGGCGAACCGCTTCCGCGTGAACGCCCACGCGCGAACCGAGTCGGTCACCGGCGACGCCGCCGACGTCGCGACGTACCCGGCGACGAAGGGGATCACCTCGACGCAGATCGCCGCGCTCGCGCGCGAGCACCGCCGGGCGATCTTCGACGTGACCGAGCCGCTGCCCGCGCGCATCCGCGTCGAGGAGGGCCTGCCCGACCTGCCGGGCGCGGTCGCGGCCGCGCACTTCGGCGAGCGCGAGGACGGGCGCCGCCGGCTCGCGTTCGAGGAGCTGCTCGCCCAGCTGCGGGCGCTGCTGCGGCGGCGGGCGCTCCGGGACGCGGGCGCCGCCGCCGAGCCCATCCCGCCGGCCGGTCCGGACGTCGCGCGCTGGCTCGACGGCCTGCCGTTCGCGCCGACGGGGGATCAGCGGGCCGCGATGACGGCCGTCGACGCCGCGCTCGCCGAGCCGCATCCCATGCAGCGGCTGCTGATGGGGGAGGTGGGCTCGGGCAAGACGGTGGTCGCGCTCTACGCGATGCTCCGCGCCGTCGAGCACGGGGCCCAGGCGGCGCTCATGGCGCCGACCGAAGTCCTGGCCGAGCAGCACTTCGCGACGCTGCAGGCGCTGCTAGGAGACGCCATGATCGGCACGGCGCTGCTCACGGGATCCACGCCCGCCGGCCGCCGGGCCGACACGCTGGGCAAGCTCGCGTCGGGTGAGCTGGGCATCGTCGTGGGCACGCACGCGCTGATCGAGGACCCGGTCCGCTTCTCCCGGCTCGGCGTGGTCGTCGTGGACGAGCAGCACCGCTTCGGCGTCGCCCAGCGGCGGGCGCTGGACCGCAAGGCGCCGGCGGGCCTCGCGCCGCACGTGCTGCACATGACGGCCACGCCGATCCCGCGGACGATGGCGCTCACGGCGTACGGCGATCTCGACGCGATCGTGCTCCG
>CADCVT010000355.1 GCA_902806215.1 uncultured Solirubrobacteraceae bacterium
AAGCCGACATCTGTCCTCCTTGACGAGAGCTGATGCGGAAATCACCGAGCCGGTAGCTGAGCCACCTCTCCGGGATGGAGGCCTCTGGCTTTGCGTCCCCGCCTCACGACGGAGTTGCCTTTATTCGTCTCGATTCGAGGCTTCAGAAGACATCCGGTCTTCCTGCCTCGGACGGCATAGTGCCCCGTATTTCGGCGTTGTCCACACAACTCGACACCTGTTCGAGATCCCGAGCTTTGCGCTCAAGTTCGCCGGAGAGCGGGTATCGACGGTGGTCGCCTAACGGCAGCGCTTGCGCACGACCCGACCGCCGAAGCGCACGCTGATCGAACGAGCCCGTGTGCGGACCGTGATCGCGAACGGCCGGCGCCGGTCGACCACCGGCCGACGCCCCCGGACGCGGACCGTGACCTTCGAGATCCGCGTCGTTCCCTCGACGACGTGCGCGCGCAGACGGCCGCGGCGGCAGTGCAGGTGCATGGTCGCCGCGCGCGTGCGTATGCCCGCGCGGCGCTCGGCGGCAGGGCCCCCGCCGGGCGCCTCCGAGAAGCCGAGCTCGGGGTCCTCGTCGCCCCTCCGCGCACGCGCCCCGAACAGCCGGCGCACCACCTCGAAGGCCGGCTTCTCGCTGTAGTCGTCGCGCAGCAGTCCGTAGCGGACCTGGTAGTTCGGCGACGTCGAGTCCCCGTCGCGCAGGTTGAACCACCGGTAGTCGCTGACGTTGTAGGTCCCGCGGAAGTCGTCGACCGCGCGGAACAGCGTCTCCGCGACGACGGCCTGCTGCTCCTCCGGACGCGACGGGCTCGTCGGCCAGCCGTTCTCCTCGATGTGGATCGGGACAGACTCGGGGATCCCGGGGGTCTTGAGGTAACAGCGGAACGAGCTCATCGCGTTGACCATCCCGTCGCGCTCCTCGCCGGGTGCCTCGGCCGGCGGGAAGAACGTGCCCGGGTACGCGTCGAGCCCGACCCAGTCGACCGCGTCGACGAACGCCTTGCCGCCGCGGTCACGCACGCCGTTCCAGAAGCTCTGCTCACTCGCGGGATCGGTCCGGTAGGCCCAGTTGAACCCGATCTCGAGCTGCGAGAACCCGCGCTTGCGCTTCTCGTCCTGCGCGGCGATGACGCCCTTGACGAGCGCGTCGCGCGCGCCCTCGTAGGAGCCGTCCGACGAGTCGGGCGAGAAGGTCAGGTTCACCTCGTTGGTCACCTGGATCGCGACGACGCGCGGGTTCGCGCCGAACCGCCGGACGACATCACGGACGTGCGCGGTCCACGCGTCGATGTCGCCCTCCTGCTCCGGGCTCGGGTGGTAGCGCAGCTGCAGTTCGACGAGGAAGCCCTCGCGGGTGTACCGGTCGGCGAGCGCGAGGAACCGCTTGACGCCCTCCTCCCCGTCGGACCAGAAGAACCGGTGCAGCCGCAGCACGAACGGGGCGCCGTCCGGGCGGAGCTTCGTGAGCGCCGCCAGATGGCGGACCGGGTCCTCTGGCGTGCGCGGCGGCGCCGGCCCGCTGCCGAGCTGCCCGGTCTGCACGCCCGGGGTGATGCCGACGCGCAGCGCCGGGCCCGGCTTCTGCGGCACGCCCTCGGCCTCGGTCTGCCCGACGCAGCCGGGGTCCTCCTGCGCCGCGGCGGGCGCGGCGAGGGCGAGCAGGAGCGCGGTGACGGCGACGGCGAACCTCATGGCACAGCGAATCGTGCCGCGACGGGGGCGAGTCTGCGCCGTTCAGCCCCTCATGAGGGCATGGACACCGACAAGCTCCGCGCCGTCCTCGAGACGGTCCCTGCCGGCCGCTGGGTCAGCTACGCCGACGTCGTCGCCGCGATCGGCGCGCCGCCCGCCGCCGTGCGGGCCCTCAACCAGCAGCTCGTCCGCCACGAGCTGCCGAACGCCCACCGCGTCCTGCGCAGCGACGGCAGCGTGTCGCCCGCCGCACTGGGTGAGCCCGACGCCGTCCGCGCAAGGCTCGACGGCGAGGGGCTCGCGTTCGACGACGACGACCGCGCCGCGCAGGACCAGCGCGTCCGGCCCGAGCCGATCGGGACGGTCGAGGCGCTCGCTCCTCGCTAGGCGAGGACGGGCTCGAGCTCGGCCTCGAGCTTCTTCTTCGGGTAGGCGCCGACGATCGTCTTGGCGGCCTGGCCGTGCTTGAAGACGATCATCGTCGGGATCGACATGACGCCGTACTGGGCGGCCGTCTGCTGGTTCTCGTCGACGTTGAGCTTGACGATGCGCAGGTCCTGGCGCTCGCCGGCGATCTCCTCGAGCACCGGGGCGACCACGCGGCACGGGCCGCACCAGGGGGCCCAGAAGTCGACGAGGACCGGCTGCTCGGACTCGAGCACCTCGGCCTGGAAGTTCGTGTCGGTGACGTTGAGGAGGTCGCTCATGACCCCCACTATACGAAGTGAAGCGCCCGCAGGATCGACGGGGTCACGAAGGCCTCGACGGCCGCCGCGGCCAGCACCACCGGCAGCGCGATCAGCGTCGTCGCGATCGTCGCCGCGAGCAGCTGATCCCACGCCTTCGCGCGTGCGGCGATGAGCCACGCGGCGAGCGGCAGGAACAACGCTGCGAGCTCGGGGATCGCGTGCGGCGTCAGCGCGAGCAAGAAGAGCACGGGCGAGACCTCGAACTGCCCGGCCAGCGTCGAGAGGCGAGCGCCGAGCGCGTAGGACTGGGTCGCGAGCGAGAACAGCGTCGCGCAGGCCACGAAGGCGATCGCGGCGGGGCCCGCCTTGTCGTGCAGCCAGCGCCACCACCCGTGGTAGGACTCGGCCTCGCGCGGGAGCGACGACTTCGCGATGAACCCGGCCACGCAGGCCATCGCGTGGAGCGCGAGCACGAGGAGGTTGCGCCCGAAGATCGCCCAGACGTCCTCCATCGTCCCCAGCGACGTCAGACCCGGCAGGCCGACGACCGTCGGGTCCGCCGGCAGGGTGGAGCCGACGACGGCGACGGCCGCGAGCAGCAGCACGGCGACCGCGACGCTGACGGCGACCCAGGAGCCGAGGATCCGGAACGGCTCGCGGTTCCACGCGGCGAGCGTGTCGCGTGTGTCCGCCCAGCCGTCGACGAGAGCGAGCTCGCGGTGGTTCACATCCGGGGCATCGGCGGCTTGACCGCCTCGGCACCGGCGCCCTGGACGGACGGCGTAGGCGCACGGCGCCGCAACTGCGGCAGGAGGACCACGGCCTCGCGCCCGATCTTCCAGTTCATCTTCGAGCGGCCGCGCTCGCGCTCGCGGAAGGTGATCGGCACCTCGACCACCCGGAACCCGCGCTGGAGCGCGCGGTAGGTCAGCTCGACCTGGAACGCGTAGCCCTTCGAGCGCACGGTCGCCAGGTCGATCGACTCGAGCACCTCGCGCCGGAAGCACTTGAAGCCGCCGGTGAGGTCGCGGATCCGGACCGACAGCACCGCGCGCGCGTAGAAGCAGCCGCTCCGGCTGACGAGCTGCCGGCTGCGGCTCCAGTTCGACACGCCGCCGCCGGGGACGTATCGCGAGCCGAGCGCGAGGTCCGCGCCGTCGTCGACGGCGGCGATGAGCCGCTCGACGTCGTTGGGACCGTGCGAGAAGTCCGAGTCCATCTCGAGGACGAGGTCCGCGCCGTTGGCCAGCGCGCGGGCGAAGCCGGCGAGGTAGGCGGGCCCGAGACCCTGCGGCTTGGGGCGGTGCATCACCTCGACGACCGCGATCTCGGCCGCGAGGCGGTCGGCGATCTCGCCCGTGCCGTCCGGCGATCCGTCGTCGACGATCAGGATGCGGTGACCGTCGCAGCGGCTGCGCTCCAGCACTGGCAGCACGGAACGGACGATGGCCTCGATGTTCTCGGCCTCGTCGTACGTCGGCAGGATGAGCCAGGCCGTTCCCCGCATCGCGGCGACGTAATGTAGAGGCGTGCCCGACTTCTCGAATGCGGCGATCGCCCAGTACTTCGACGAGCTGGGCGACTTGTATGAGCTTGACGGTGCGGTCGTCCACAGGGTGATGGCCTACCGCAACGCGGCCAAGGCCGTCCGCGACGCCCCGGTCAGCGTCGCGAAGCTCACGCGCGAGGGCACCGTGACGAAGCTTCCGGGCATCGGCAAGACGCTCGAGGACAAGATCAGCCAGCTGCTCGAGACCGGCACGATCTCGGCGCTCGACCGCCTGCGGGGCCAGTTCCCGCCCGGCCTCATCGACATGACGCGCCTGCCCGGTCTCGGCCCCAAGCGCGCCCGCAAGCTGTTCGACGAGCTCGGCATCGACTCGCTCGAGGCGCTGCGCGCGGCGGCCGAGGGCGAGAAGCTGCGCGGGATCAAGGGGTTCGGGCCGAAGTTCGAGCAGACGGTGCTGGACGCGTTCGCCAGCGGCGTCGCCGAGAAGCCGGCACCGCGGTTCCTGCTCCCCAAGGCGCTCGGGATCGCCGAGCAGGTGATGGACGGCCTGCGCGCGCTGGACGGCGTCGAGCGCGTCGAGCTCGCCGGCAGCGCCCGGCGCATGGCCGACAGCGTCAAGGACCTCGACATCATCGCCGCGGCGAGCGACCCGAAGGCGCTGACCCAGGCGTTCGCCGACCTCGACGTGATCGAGTCCTCCGGCGGCGCGGGCGAGAACGCCGTCCGCGGCCGGACGCACAGCGGCCTGAGCGTCGACGTCCGCGTGGTCGAGCCCGACCAGTTCGGCAACCTGCTCCAGCACTTCACGGGCTCCAAGGCGCACAACGTCGCGCTGCGGGAGGCCGCGGTCCGGCGCGGGCTGCACGTCTCCGAGTACGGGATCCTCGACGACGCGACCGGCGAGACGACCCGCTGCGCGACCGAGGAGGAGGTCTACGAGCGCCTCGGCATGGCGTGGATCCCGCCCGAGCTGCGCGAGGGCCGCGGCGAGCTCGAGGCCGCGGCGGACGGCGGCTTCCCCCGCCTGATCGAGGTCGGCGACCTGCGCGGCGAGGTCCACTGCCACACGGTCGCGTCGGACGGGCGGAACACGATCGAGGAGATGGCGCTCGCCGCGCTCGAGCGGGGCCTGGAGTACATCGCCATCACCGACCACTCCGCGACGCACGGCTTCGGCAACCACGTCACGCCCGACGAGCTGCGCCGCCAGATCGAGCGCGTGCGCGACGTCGACGCCGCCGTCGAGGGCATCGAGGTGCTCATCGGCACGGAGACGAACGTGCTCCCCGACGGCTCGCCCGA